>JAZODX010000112.1:0-7202 GCA_045597265.1 Eubacteriales bacterium
GACAGAAGGAGAATCCGTCGAACTTCCTCCTGATGCACGCAATGGGCCCCAACGTGGCAGGTGTTATCGGTTCTGCCGTGGCGGCCGGTGTATTCCTGTCCTGGTTTGCATAAGATATAAACGAACATAACGAAAAAATAGTTTGGAGAAGATTATGGCTCAAGTCAAAATAACCGAAACCGTTCTGCGCGACTCGCATCAGTCGCTGATTGCGACGCGCATGACGACCGAAGAGATGCTGCCCATTCTCTCTATGCTGGATGAGGTGGGCTACCACTCCCTCGAGGCGTGGGGCGGTGCAACCTTTGACGCCTGCCTGCGCTTCCTTGATGAGGATCCGTGGGACCGCCTGCGCAAGATTCGCGCGTCGGTAAAAAATACCAAGCTGCAGATGCTCTTCCGCGGCCAGAATATCCTCGGCTACCGTCACTATTCCGACGACGTCGTGGCGTATTTCGTCCAGAAGTCGATTGCAAACGGTATTGATATCCTGCGTATTTTTGACGCACTCAACGATCCGCGCAATCTGAAAACCGCCATTGAGGCCACTCGCCGTGAGGGGGGACACGTTCAGGCGGCAATCTGCTATACCACCAGTCCCTTCCACAGCAACGAGGGCTTTGCCGAGTATGCCCGTCAGCTGGAGGAGATGGGGGCCGACTCCATCTGTATCAAGGATATGTCGGGTCTGCTCAAGCCTTATGACGCGTACGATCTCGTTCGCGCCATCAAGGAGAAGGTCAGCCTGCCCGTTCAGCTTCATACCCACTACACCTCGGGCCTTGCTTCGATGACCCTGCTCAAGGCAATTGAAGCGGGCGTTGACGTAGTGGATACCGCAATCTCGCCGATGGCGCTGGGTACCTCCCAGCCTGCAACCGAGCCGATGGTTGCCGCACTGGCCGGTACCGAGTACGATACCGGACTCGATTTAAACAAGCTGGATGAAATCCGCCGCTATTTCGCTCCCCTCCGCCAGAAATACCTTGAGTCGGGTCAGATGGATACCAAGGTTATGGGCGTTGACGTCAACGCTCTGCTGTATCAGGTGCCGGGCGGTATGCTCTCGAATCTGGTTTCTCAGCTTAAGCAGGCCGGCAAGTCCGAGAAGCTGACCGAGGTGCTTGAGGAGGTACCGCGCGTACGTGCCGATGCAGGCTATCCGCCGCTGGTTACCCCCAGCTCCCAGATCGTCGGTACGCAGGCCGTGCTGAACGTGCTGATGGGTGAGCGCTATAAGATGGTCAACGGTGAGTTCAAGGGGCTGATTCGCGGTGAGTACGGTAAAGCACCGATGGAGGTTGATCCCGAGTTCCGCCGTCGCATCATCGGCGACGCCGAGCCCATTACCTGCCGTCCCGCAGACCTTCTCGCACCCGAGCTTGATACCCTTCGCCAGAAGGCGGCACAGTATATCGAGCAGGATGAGGACGTCCTCTCTTACGCCCTGTTCGAGCAGGTTGCCGTTAAGTTCTTCGATAAGAGAAAAGCAAAGAAATATAACCTTGACGCGGCCAATGCCGACGCATCCCTCGGTATTCACAGCGTCTGATTAAAAAGGATGTCGCCCGTATCGGTGCGACATCCTTTTTTCGTTCGGGCAAATCTTGACAAGCAGTGGCGGGGCGAGTATAATTGTAGTATTGCAGACGAAAAGGAGAAACGCATGAAAAAGATTCTTGCATTTACCTCGGCATTACTTTTGCTTGCCGTAGCCTTGTTCTCGCCCGCTTCGGCGGTGGAAGACGGACAGGTGATCTATCGCCAGGATTTTGAGTCTGTGGCAAAATTTTCGGATCTGGGTTGGAAAAAAGCAACGACCTCAAATACATCCGGCTGGACAGTGGAAAAAGAAGACGGAAGCCGTCAACTGCTGGTGAGCAATATGGTCTCGAGCGAATCGGCATACGTCATTCTGCCCGAGCAGACGATGAAGGACGTGGTCAAGCTGGGAAACGGCAGCTATACGGTACAGTTTGATCTGTCTCTGCTTCTCGGCACGAATTCCTCCCGTTGGATGGCTGTGTCGCTCAATTATGATGAAAACAGCACCAAGCTGGCGCAAAATGAGTTTCGGATTGCTTTTCGCCTGAACGGAAGCGGAGCGATTGAAGCCTTCATCGGTGGCGCACGGACGGAAAGCAAGGAGTCCGTAACGTACGGCGGCGCAACCTATCCGGCAATGTCCGATCCGTCGGCGGCATCGCGCTGGAATCAGTCCTGTCTGCCCTTTACCGTGCGGATTGAAGTGGATGCAGTGCAGAAGGTGATTTTGGTTTACGTGGATAATGCGCTGATTGCGGTCACCGACCCCGGAATCTGGGATTCGGTTTCCTCTCTTGTCAAGCGCTATTCTTCCATTGCATTGATTGCCGGACAAAACATTTATTTTACGCTGGATAACCTTGTTGTTGCAAGCGGACTCGGCATTCCCGGCGAACCAAGCGCTCGACCGACGCAGACGGCGGCGCCTGTGACGACGGCGGCGCCTGTGACGACGGCAGCACCCGAGACGACGGCGGCGCCCGAGACGACGGCAGCACCCGAGACGACGGCGGCGCCCGAGACGACGGCAGCACCCGAGACGACGGCAGCACCCGAGACGACGGCGGCGCCTGCGACGACGGCGGTGCCCGAGACGACGGCAGCGCCTGTGACGACGGCAGTGCCTACGACGACGGCAGCGCCTGTGACGACGGCAACGCCCGAGACGACGGCAACGCCTGTGACGACGGCAGTGCCTACGACGACGGCAGCGCCTGTGACGACGGCAGCGCTTGTGACGACAAATCCGGGAGAAGAGGGAACAGCGATGTCCCCGATCATTCCGGCTGCAGCGGTCGTTTTGCTCGCGGCAGTGGTTGCCGCAGTTATTCTTCTGCGCAAAAAGAAAGCCGAATGATTATATACAAAGGAGACAGGAATATATGTTTAGGCGAGGATTAAGTGTTGTTTTGGCGGGCTTGCTCCTTTGCTTTGTACTGACGGGATGCGGTGTATCCGAGGAAATGCTTGCCGAAATTACGGCCGGATACGAGGCGCGCATTGCCCGGCTTGAGGCGAGCATGGCTGAGCTTGAAGAAAAGGCCGATGCACCCGTTGAGGATGAGGAGAGCGCACGCGAGAAGGAGTGGATCGTGGTGACCGACTATATCGAGACCGACGGCCATAACGACGTATCCTCTGCTCTGCAGAAATTGATCAATGACAATCCGCGCCGGACTCTGTATTTCCCCGACGGTGTATATATGCTTGATCAGCCGATTTCCACACCGGCCGATCCCGCCATCAGCGTTGATTTGCAGCTTTCCAATTACGCGATCATCCGCGCCGGAAAGAAGTGGAGCTCGGGCGGAGCGATGATTCGTCTGGGCGGTATTGCTCCCAAAAACGATATTGCAACGCCGGGCAGCGTTTACTCTTTGACCGGAGGAATTATCGATTGCGGCGGCAGGGCGGACGGTATCTCGATTGAGAGCGGACGCGAAACGGCGATTCGCAACGTTTCCATCAAAAACTCGGTGATCGGTATCCATATTTTCCGCGGCACAAACAGCAATTCGTCCGATTCGGATATTTATAACGTCAATATCGTCGGTGCAGGGACGGATGAGTCCATCGGCGTGCTGATTGAAGGATATGACAACACCCTGACCAATATGCGGATTGCCAATGTGCAGTGCGGCGTTAAGCTTCAGTCTTCCGGCAATATGCTGCGCAACATTCATCCGCTTTATTACGACGGATCGACGACCTATACGTACAGCTACGGCTTTTACGATGCAGGCGGAAACAACTGGTATGACTATTGCTACAGTGATCAGTTCCGCACCGGATTCTACGTTAAGGGAAATCTCTCCAACGTATACGACAATTGCTTCTGCTTCTGGTATTCGGGGAATGGAGACGCGCAAATTGCCATGCGTACCGGGGGAAAATTCAATTCTCTCGTGACGAGCATTCGCGTTGGCTTCCATGCGGACGCCAAGAAGACGGTTCTTCTCGAGCCCGGTGCCGAGGGCGGAGAGGGCGTAATCGAATACGCGCTCGTGGATACCGATCGGCTGACGGGAAAGGCGCATGAGCCGTATATCATCGGTAAGCTGATTGATTCATAAGACAAATTCCGGGGGGTGCCCGCTTGATGCGGAACCCCCGAACGTTATTCCGGAACGCGATTGATTTTCATCTGTGCGTTGAGGACGAGCCAAAGCTGAGGAAAGTAGCGCATGACGTTCCACACACTTGCGCCGCGCAGATCTTTCTCTGCGACCAGCCGAAGCTTGGCGTCGATGCTCCGCGCGTCCTCAAAATGAACGATGTGCTCGATCGGCTCACCGTTCATGCGGACAAAATAATGGAAATAGGGAGACTGCGCCGTTTGATCGAAGTTAATGGCGGCTCGCCGCTCACGCGCGCGGCTGACGGCGGCAAGGTTGGAGAGGGACTCCGCACGTGATTCGCCTGCGATATAGGGAAGTGCCCAATCGTAGCCGTAGTTTGGGATGCCCATGTTGATTTTGTCGGAGGGGATTTCCTGCAGTGCGTAATCGATAACCTCGCGCACGCGATTGATGGGGGCAACCGGAAGGGGCGGACCGTAGGTATAACCCCATTCGTAGGTCATCAGCAAAACGGCGTCTGCCGCCGCACCGAGCCCGGCATAATCGTGACCTTCATAAAGAAGTCCGGGCTGATCGGGGGAGGTTTTGGGGGCGAGTGCCACGAAAACCCGATAGCCGCCGGGCGAGAGGGCGGCGCGGAGATTCGTGATAAACTGCACGTATTCCTCCGCGTATTCCCCCGGTATGTATTCAAAATCAATATCAACCCCCGCATAGCGCTTTTCACCGAGCGTACGCAGAATATCTTCAATCAGCCGCGTCTGCATTGCGGGGCTTGAGAGCAGGTCTGCCGCAAGCGCGTTACTGAAGGTTCCGTTTTCACCGAGGGTGGAGACGAGCATAACGGGGGCGGTGCCGTAGCTGCGGGCAAGCTCGATCAGCTCTTCGTCCTCAATGCCGATCAGCGTACCGTCGGGACGGATGCCGTAGGTAAAAATGGTCAGATAGGTCAGATAGGGCAGAGTTTTGCGCAGAACGGCGCGATCAACGTTCGGATAGACGTAGCCGCCGACGTCAATGCTGCCAAGCTCCGGCTCCGGCAGGGAAATGACCAGCTCGTCACCCGGCGCGAGCTCTGTTCCGCCGCCCAGCCACGGGTTGTTGCGCCAGAGCTGATTCGTGCTGATTCCAAAGCGGGAGGCAATGCTGTAAACGCTGTCTCCCTGTGCAACGGTATAAACGGCGGTCGGGCGGGTCAGCACCAGCGTTTGCCCCACAACGAGCTCGTCTTCCGGATCCAGCTCGTTTTCCTTGAGAATCCTCGTCTCCGAGAGTCCATAACGCCGCGCGATATCGTATACGGTATCTCCGCGGCGAATTGTGTAGATGATCATAAAAGCACCTCTTTTCCATTTTTTTCAGTATATGCAAAAAACGGGCGGAGATGAACAGGAAAATGTTCGCACGGTATTCCGCACATATTCCGCTCTGTCCGTGACAATACTAAATCCAAGCGTACCGGGTGCCCGTGCGGTTCTTCGGTACGATTATGAAAGAAGGGTTGACAATGATGACAAAACCACAGATCTATCGCTGTTCGGGGCGGGAGATTCTCGATTCGCGGGGAAATCCTACTGTAGAAGCTACCGTCTTTCTGACCGACGGAACGGTCGGCGTGGCAAGCGTGCCGTCGGGTGCGTCCACGGGTATTTTTGAAGCGCATGAAAAGAGGGATACCGACTCTCCGCGCTACGGCGGGAAGGGTGTGCGTGAGGCGGCGCGCGGCATTGCCTGCGTCATTTCCCCTGAGCTTGAGGGGATGTATGCCAGCGATCAGGCACAGATTGATGCAGTAATGCAGGAGCTTGACGGCACCGAGAACAAATCGAAGCTGGGTGCGAATGCGATGCTTGCCGTTTCTCTGGCCGCGGCACGTGCGTCGGCGAATTTTTACGGGGTGCCGATCTTCCGCTATCTGGGCGGACTTGACGCGTCCCGTTTGCCCGTTCCGATGATGAATATTCTCAACGGAGGGGCACACGCCTCCAATAACGTGGATATCCAGGAGTTTATGATTCTTCCCGTCGGCGCGTGCTGCTTTGCCGAGGGACTGCGGATGGGGGCGGAGATTTATCACACGCTCGGCCGTTTGCTGCACCGTGAGGGATATGCAACGACGGTCGGCGACGAGGGGGGATTTGCCCCCGACCTTGCGTCGGATGAGGCCGCGCTTGATCTGATCTGCCGCGCCATCGAGGAGGCGGGATACGACGATCGGCAGGTTAAGCTTGCTCTTGACGCCGCGGCAAGCGAGTGGGCGGTGGAAGGGAAGACGGGGGAATATCGCCTGCCCAAGCGCGGGACCGTGCTCTCGGCTGAGGCGCTGATTGATTATTGGGAATCCCTTTTGGCCAAATATCCGATTATATCTCTGGAGGACGGTCTCGATCAGCAGGACTTCGACGGTTGGGGCAAGCTGACCGATCGGCTTGGCGGGAGGATGATGCTGGTTGGGGACGACCTTTTCGTGACCAATACCGCGCGTCTGCGCGAGGGAATCGAGCGGGGCGCGGCAAACGCCATCCTGATCAAGCCCAATCAGATCGGTACGCTCTCGGAGACGCTTGACGTGGTTCGTACCGCCGTCGAGCACGGCTATCGCTTTATTCTTTCTCACCGTTCGGGCGAGACCGAGGATACCACCCTGGCCGATCTTGCCGTCGCTCTCAACGCACCGTATATCAAAACCGGTGCACCCTGCCGCAGTGAACGTGTGGCCAAGTATAATCGACTTCTGCGCATTGAATCCGCACTCGGCGGAAAAGCCGTTTACGGTGGATAACAAAAAAGTGCGCCGCAGTGATAAAACTGCGGCGCACTTTTTTTATCAAATACTTGACAAGGAAATGCGGTTTATGGTATTATATATAATATATGCGAATAGAAAACAAAACCTATTATACATATATATCATATCACAAATCAAGGAGAAAGTCAAGATGAATGATGAATTATTTACAATTGGTTCACAACTTCCTTTGCGTATCCCGTCTTTGACGCAGATCAGTGCCGTGCGGGTAGGGGCTTTTTTGGAGGAAGTCAATCGGGAGACGGCAGAATTTGGGCTTGTGCTTGACG
>JAZODX010000113.1:0-1973 GCA_045597265.1 Eubacteriales bacterium
TGCGGGTCGCCCTCGAGGATCGCGCGGTCCATGAATGCACCGGGGTCACCCTCGTCGGCGTTACACGCAACGTACTTCTTGCCGCCGTCCTGAACCAGGTTGCGGGCAAGCTGCCACTTCTTACCGGTGGGGAAGCCCGCACCGCCGCGGCCGCGAAGACCGGATGCCAGGATGATATCGATAACCTGCTCAGGGGTCATCTCGGTCAGTACCTTACCGAGTGCTGCATAACCGTCCATCGCGATGTACTCGTCAATCACCTCAGGGTTGATGACGCCGCAGTTGCGCAGAGCAACGCGCTTCTGCTTCTTATAGAAGGTAGTATCATTGAGCGAGTTTGCAATGTGGTGGTCGCCCGACTTTTCGTGATAAACAAGGCGCTCAACGGGACGGCCCTTGAGCAGATGCTCTTCAACGATTTCGGGAATATCCTTAGGCTGTACCATGCTGTAGAAGGTGCCGTCCGGATAAATAATCATAACAGGGCCGAGGGCGCAAAGGCCGAAACAGCCGGTGGTGACAATTTTGACCTCTTCGGTCAGATCCTTGGCAATCAGTTCTTTCTCCAGCGCATCGCGAAGCGCCATGCTGCCCGAAGAAGTACAACCGGTACCGCCGCAGATCAATACATGTGAGCGAATCATATTTACTCTTCCTCCTGCTTATTTGTTGCCGATGGTGTACTCTTCTACGACACGGCCGCCCTTGATATGCTCTTCTACGACGCGTGCAGCCTTGTCAGCGGTCATCTTCACATAGGTGACCTTATCCTTGCCGTCCTCGAAAATCTCAACGACGGGCTCGTACTGGCAGATGCCGATGCAACCGGTCTGGGTTACGGTAACCTTCTCGGTGAGGCCTGCCTTGTTCACTTCTTCAACGAATGCACCGAGCACGGGACGTGCGCCGGCAGCAATTCCGCAGGTAGCCATACCGACGACAACGCGGATCGTGCCCGATCCCTCGCGGATCGCAACCTTATCCTTCATTCTTTCCTTAATCGCAGCAAGTTCAGCTAAGCTTTTCATTTGCTTTCAAACCTCCGATTATAAATTCTTTCAAAATTATTTTCATGCCGTATACTGTTCGCCCAGATATCCGCGAATCCATTCGATCACCTCGAACTCGCCAAGGGAAACGTCCCCCAGAATCTCCCGCAGCCGGGCAGTATCCAGTTCAACCGCGACACGCGGGGTGGTGTGGACGAAGTGATAATCAATCTCGGGATGTCCCTGAATGATGACGCAGATCGTCTCAATGATATCGCCAAGCGGCGGAAAATCGATGCTTTTCGTATCAAACGTCGCCGTCAGTGTCGTCCCGTGCGCAACCGGATCAACCGATTCGTGCACCGACACGATGCTGAGCACCCCTCCCGTCTGTTCGGCCGCAAGCTGCAGAAGCGAAATGCCCATGCCTACCTTACGGGTCGTTCGGGTGGTATAAAACGGATCGCGTACCCGACGCAGAATTTCTTCGGTCATGCCACATCCGTTATCCGCAATGGTAAGGGTCAGCCAACCGGCCTCATCCTCCGCGAGCGTGATTCCGATCCGATCGGCACCCGCCGAAATCGAATTCTGCGTGATGTCCAGAATATTGAGCGACAGCTCTTTCATTTACATGTACTTCTCGAGAATGCCGTCCAGATCTGCTACCGTCAGACGACCGTAAACGTCGTTGTTGATGGTCAGAACAGGGGCAAGACCGCAAGCGCCGATGCAGCGGGTTGCTTCAAGCGTGAACTTGCCGTCGGGAGTGGTGCTTCCGGGTTCAACGTTCAGCTTCTCTTCGATCTTTTTGATCAGATCGCCCGATCCCTTAACGTAGCAAGCCGTGCCGAGACATACGGCAATGGCAACGTCGCCCTTCGGATTGAGAGAGAACTGTGCGTAGAAGGAAACGATACCGAAGATTTCCTCGATAGGCGTATCGGTCTTCTCGGCAATGATCTTCTGCACCTCGATGGGCAG
>JAZODX010000114.1:0-9082 GCA_045597265.1 Eubacteriales bacterium
TGTTCTATCCTTATATTATACCCGAAAATTGTGTCCATTTCAATCATTTTTATCGTTTTCGGGCAGAATTTTGCAAATAATCGCATCAAATTTTTCTTTTTTTGCCCCACAGCCGCCGATGTCCTTCCGCGCGGCAGGCAAACGGTAACCTCCGCTCCCGGCAAAATCCCCTCCATCGCCGCTTCCATACGGCGATAGAAGACCTCCCCCAGCGCAAGCTCGCCAAAGGCGGGATGGCGCGGTCCGGCAAGCACCGCGTCGGGCAGGGACTCGGTTTCCTGCAGGCCGATGCGAAGGACCTCAACTCCGGCCTCTGCAAAAATCTCAAGCAAGTCGGCCGTCCGTTCCACCGCATCGTCAAGCGGCAGAGGCACGTACCGACCCGCAGCCAATTCATCGGCAAGCGCCGTTCCGCGCAGGACAAGCGTCGGATAAATCCGTGCCGCACGAATGCCTGCGGCACAAAGCCGCCGTGCAGTCTCCCGTTCGCACGCGGCATCCGCCCCCGGCAGCCCGAGCATCATCTGTCCGACCACCGAAAAGCCTCGCTCCCGCAGACGGGCAACGGCACGAAGCGACGCTTCGGCCGTGTGCCCCCGACGGGATTGCGCCAGCACTCCGTCCGAGAGACTCTGCACGCCAAGCTCAACCGTGTGAACCGCATATCGCGAGAGCACGTTAAGTACGCCGTCGTCAATATAATCGGGGCGGGTGGAGAGACGAATCCCGGAAGCAAGGCCACCGTCCACATAGCGCTGCGCAAGCGCAAGAAGCGCTTCCATCAGCCCGGGCTCGATTCCCGTAAACGAGCCGCCAAAGAAGGCGATCTCGGTATCGTCGGTCGATTGGCGGGTTTGCATCGCACGGGAAATTGTCTGCTCTGCCATCTCAAGCAGTGCCCCGGGATCCTGCTCACCCCGACAGCCCGAAATCACACGTTGATTGCAAAAAATGCAATCGTTCGGACAGCCGATATGCGGAATAAAAACGGGAATATTCGCGTGCGGCATCGGACAACCCCCTTTTTTCTTCTTCCCCCAAACCCCACCAAAGGGGCGTTTCGGAAAACGCCCCTTTGGTGTTCTGCAGCCTTCACCGAGGACGCAGAAACGGTATGTTTATTCTGTTTCGCCGTTTGTCTCGCCAAAGAGGACGAGCGCCTCACGCGCGGCTTTCTGCTCGGCCTCACGCTTGGAGGTTCCCTCCCCCGTGCCGATCACGTTGCTGTTCAGTCGCGCCTCAACCACGAAGGATTTGCGATGGTCGGGGCCGCTCTCGGCCACCGTGACGTACTCAAGCAGCTCACCGTTGACCTGCTGAATAATCTGTTGAAGCAGCGTTTTATAGTCCTGAATATGTCCGCCGAGCAGGGTCAGCTCCTCGATGAGGAAGGGCAGAAGGAAGCGGCTGACCGTTTTTTTGCCCGTGTTTCCCGCGTCAAGATAAATTGCGGCAAGAAGGGCTTCGAATGCGTCTGCCAGAATGGACTTGCGCGTACGGCCCTGATTTTTTTCTTCTCCGCGGCCGAGGAAAAGAAAGTCCCCCAGCCCAATCTGCATCGCATAGCCCGAAAGTGCGCGCTCACATACGATCTCCGCCCGCATACGGGTAAGATCCCCCTCCGGGCGCTGGGTATAGTGCGAAAAAAGATATTCGCTGGCAATAATGGAGAGCACCGAATCACCGAGAAACTCAAGCCTCTCGTTGCAGGGAATCACCAATCCGCGCCCCTTCATTTCGTTCGAATGGGAGGAATGGGTCATCGCCACCTCAAGCAAAGTACGGTCGCGGAAGGTATAGCCGATTCTCTCCTCCAGCGCAGTAAGCGGACGGGGCAGTGCCTCGGTTTGCGTTTTTCTGTTCTCAGCCATTGCCCTCTCCGTCCTTTTCGGCCGCGGCAGATTCCGCCGTCTTTCTTGCGCGGTTCTCTTCAATCGCGCGGGCAATATCGTAGGTCACGCCGGTGTCCACGTATTCGATCGCCTGGCGGATTGCGTTGCGGAAGGCGCGGGCATTGGAGCTGCCGTGTGCCTTGATAACGGGGCGGGAAATGCCGAGGAAGGGTGCGCCGCCGTACGAGCTTGCATCATAGGTTTTCTTGATCTCGGTCAGCTGCTTTTTCATCACCATGGCCGACATCATCGTCACGGGATTGGACTTAAAGAGCCCCTTAAGCACGCCGAGCATCATCTTCCCCATGCCCTCGGTGTATTTGAGCACGATATTTCCGGTAAAGCCATCGGTCACGAGTACGTCACAACCGTCGTGCGGAATGCGGTTGCCTTCAATGTTGCCGACGAAGTTGATCGACTCGTCAGCGAGCAGCTTCTGATAGGTTTCAATATGCAAAGGCTGTCCCTTGCAGTCCTCAATGCCGTTGTTGAGCAGGCCCACGCGCGGTGCGGGAAGATTGAAGAGGTTCTGCATATAGATCGAGCCCATCATGCCGAACTGGACGAGCTGATCCGAGGTAACGGTCAGGTTTGCTCCCGAGTCGAGCAGAAGCACGGGCGTGGTAAAGGGCAGTACGCTCGCAATCGCGGCGCGCTGAACCCCCTTGATTTTGCGAACGATCAGCGTAGCACCGGTAAACAGTGCGCCGGTGTTGCCCGTACTGACGAAAGCATCCCCCTGCCCTTCGGCCAGCAGGTGCAGGCCGCGGCTCATGGAGGAATCACTCTTGGCGCGGACGACCGAAATCGGATCGTCCTCCATCGTAATCACCGTTTCGGTGTGCACGATTTCAAAGCGGGACAGATCGTATCCTTCTTTTTCGGCAACCGCCTCAATGGCGTTGCGGTCACCCACCAGAATATAGTTCGCCGTATAGCGCTCAGCCGCCTGAACGACGCCCTTGACCAGTTCGTGCGGAGCGTTGTCTCCGCCCATCACATCAACAATAATTCTCATGCTAAATCTCCGTATCTTTTATCGGTATTTTACCGCAAAAGCCTTCATGAAGGAGAGGGAGCCCTCCGCGGTTCCGTCTGCTTCATCAATGCTTTTATCCTGCAGGCAGGCCGTGCAGGAGCCGCTGAAGGCGGGGCTCTCAGAGCCCCATTCCTTCGATCGCCTCCAGCGCGCGTGCCGCCATAACCTCGTATTTGGCAATTTTTCCGCCCTTCACACGGGACGGCAACGGCTCGAGAATGCCGAAATTGGCATTCATCGGCTGGAAGCTTCCGCTCATCCCGCCCTCGCTGACATAAGCAGCCATTGCGCCGATCATGGTCGTGCGCGGAAAAATCACGGCTTCCTCACCCCGCACCAACCGTGCAGCGTTGAGTCCGGCCACAAAGCCCGAACCTGTCGATTCGATATATCCCTCGACGCCGGTCATCTGCCCCGCAAAGAAAAGGCTCTGCCGTCGGCGAAGCGCATAGGTCGGGGCAAGAAGCCCGGGGGAATTGAGATAGGTGTTGCGATGCATCACCCCGTAGCGAAGAAACTCTGCGTTCTCCAGTCCCGGAATCATGCGGAACACCCGATTTTGCTCGGGAAAGCGCAAATGGGTCTGGAACCCGACCAGATTATACATCGTACCGTCGGCGTTCTCGCGGCGGAGCTGAACCACGGCGTACGCTTCCTTTCCCGTGCGGGGATCACGCAGGCCGACCGGCTTGAGCGGACCGTAGCAGAGGGTGTCTCTGCCGCGGGACGCCATGATCTCGATGGGCATACAGCCCTCGAACACCTTCAGCTCAGCACGGTCAAAATCATGCAGCTCTGCCGCCTCGGCCGAGATCAGAGCTTCGTAAAAAGCGTTGTACTGCGCCTCGGTCATCGGGCAGTTGAGATAGTCGGCGTCTCCCTTATCGTAGCGGGAAGCGAAATACGCCACGTCCATATTCACCGTTGATGCGTCAACGATGGGTGCTGCGGCATCGTAAAAATGCAGTTGCTCCCCGCCGATCGTATCGGCAATATAGTCGGCAAGAGGGGATGAGGTCAGCGGTCCCGTCGCCACAATGGTGGGAATATCTCCCTCCAGCGCGGTAACCTCTTCCTCAATCACGCGGATATTTTCATGCGAACGGATCTTTCCCGTCACGTAAGCCGAAAAATCGTCGCGGTCAACCGCAAGCGCCGAGCCGGCGGGAACACGGGTTGCATCCGCCGCCTCAAGAATCAGCGAGCCCATGCGGCGAAGCTCCTCCTTGAGCAGTCCCACCGCATTGGTAGTACGGTCGGAGCGAAGCGAATTGGAGCAAACGAGCTCGGCAAATCCGGGCGAGCGGTGGGCCGGGGTCATCTTGCGGGGCTTCATCTCCCACAGCTCGACCCGAATTCCCCGCCGTGCCAGCTGCCACGCCGCCTCACAGCCCGCAAGACCCGCGCCGATGACGCGCACCTGCGGTGCAAAATCAGTCATCGTCCGCCTCACTTTCGGCCGTGGGTGCCTCGGGCGGAAGCTCGCGCTTATATCCGCAGGCCTTATCGTGACAAATCAGCTGACTCTTTCCCTTCTTGCGGAAAAGCATACCACCGCAATCGGGACATTTTTCCTCGGTGGGCATATCCCAGGAGGAAAAATCACACTCGGGATAGCGGGAGCAGGAATAGAACATCGTCCGTCCGCGGCCGTATTTGGTCACGATCTTTGCACCGCACTTGGGACAGGCAACATCCAGTTCCTTGGTTTTCTGCTTGGTATGCTTGCACTCCGGATAGCGGGAGCAAGCGTAGAAGCTGCCGTATCGTCCGCTGCGCAGAACCATATCGGCACCGCAGAGCTCGCATTTGAAGTCGGCAATCACCGGCTTCTCGGCATCGCTCTTCTCGGGTGCGGTAAGGGGCTTGGTATTCTTGCACTGCGGGTAGTTCGGGCAGGCGGCAAACTTTCCGTAGCGGCCGTTTTTGACGATCATCTTCGCGCCGCACTTGTCACAGATGATGTCGGTTTCCTCGACGGGAACCTCAATATTTTCCTTCTCGGCGCTCTCCTGTGCGCGAACCAGCTGGGGCTCGAAGTCGCACCAGAAATCACGGAGAACCGAAAGCATCGGCACCTCGCCCTTTTCGATATCGTCAAGTCCGGTTTCCATATTTGCGGTAAACTGGTAATCGATAATATTGGGGAACTTATCCTTCATAATCTGGGTCGTCACCTCACCCAGCGGGGTGGGCACGAGCGCCTTGCCGTCGCGGTTGACGTAGCCGCGGCTGATGATGGTGGTAATGGTCTGTGCATAGGTTGCGGGACGGCCGATTCCTTTTTCCTCAAGGAACTTGACAAGTGAGCCCTCGTTGTAGCGCGGGGGCGGCTCGGTGAAGTGGCGCTGCGGCGAGATGCTCTCCGCATCCAGCTTCTGTCCCTCATCCATATCGGGCAGGCGAAGTCCGCGCTGCTCATCCGCCTGCGCGTCTCCCACCATTTCCTCTTCACTTGCCTCGTAAACAGCCATATATCCCTGGAATTTCACCGTATAGCCGGAGGTGCGGAAGAGATAGCCGCCGGCTTCAAAATCGGCAGTAATCGTGTTCAGCTCGGCAGACGCCATCTGGCTTGCCACGAAACGCTCCCAGATCAGCTTATACAGGCGATACTGGTCGGACGACAGGCTCTTCTTGATCATCTGCGGCTCGATCTCCACACGCGCGGGGCGAATAGCTTCGTGTGCATCCTGCGCATTCGAGCGGGACTTATAGACACGGGGAGATTCGGGAACGTATTTCTCTCCGTATTTTTCATCAATAAATCTGCGGGCGGCATCCTGTGCCTCGGCAGAAACGCGGAGCGAGTCGGTACGCATATAGGTAATCAAACCCTGTACGCCACCGAATTCACTGCCGAGATTGATACCTTCATACAGCTCCTGCGCCACGCGCATTATCCGCTGAGACTGGAAGCCGAGCTTGCGCCACGCCTCCTGCTGAAGGGTTGAGGTCGTAAAGGGCGGCGTGGGTGCCTTATGGCGAATTGCACGCTTGATGCTCTTGAGCGTAAACGTCCCCTTTTGCGCGGCGGTTACGACAGCAGAAGCCTCCTCCTCGGTGGACAGCTTGATCTTACCCTCCGCGTCGCCGAAGAAGCGCGCGGTAAAGGTCTTTCCGTCCGCCGAAAGCAGGGCGTCAATGGTCCAATACTCCTCGGGAATGAAGGCACGGATCTCCGCTTCACGGTCGACGATCACGCGGGTCGCCACCGACTGCACGCGTCCCGCCGACAGACCGCTTTTCACCGTCTTCCAAAGGAAGGGCGAGAGCTTGTAGCCCACGATACGGTCAAGGATACGGCGTGCCTGCTGCGCATTGACCAGATTCATATCAATGGCACGAGGTGCCTTGACACCTGCCTTGTCGGCGGTTTTGGTCAGCTCGTTGAAGGTAACGCGGTAGGTCTTATTGTCAGGAATATTGAGGGCGTTGACCAAATGCCAGGCAATCGCCTCTCCCTCGCGGTCAGGGTCGGTTGCAAGGAAAATTTTGTTTGCCCCCTTGACCTCCTTGCGCAGGGATTTGATCAGATCCCCCTTGCCGCGGATATTGATGTAATGCGCGGCAAAATCATTTTCGATATCAACGCCAAGACTGCTCTTGGGCAGGTCACGCACATGACCCACGCAAGCGATGACTTTATAATTCGAGCCAAGATAGCCCTTGACGGTGCCCACCTTGGTGGGCGACTCCAGAATGACCAGATTAGCCATATTTGCTTCCTTAAATGTGTATTTTCTCGCCCGATCAGGCGGTACGGATATAGAGATTTCCGGGCAGGCCCTCAATCAGCCCAAGCAGCTCAAGCTCGGTCAGGGCAACGGTGAGTTCAACCGGGGAAATTCCCGCCGAAATCAGCGCGTCGCCCGACACGGCACGGTCCTCGGGAATCAACTCCCACACGCGCCGACATTCGGGCGTAAGCGCCGGCTCGGGTGCATCCGACGGCGGCGTTTTTCCGCGTACCGTCGGCTCATCCTTCTCCGCCGCACGGGAGGCTCCCCCGCTCCCCCCGGACGGTGAGGGCGGAGAGGCGGGTCCGATCGCCGACGGGGCTTGGAATTCCTTTTTGTATTTTCCCCTTCTCTGCTTGAAATCGGCAGCCCTTGCCGAAACATGCATCTCATCAAGTGCACGCACGTCAAAGGCAGAGCGTTCGACCGCCGCCGCATAGGCGCGGAGATCGAGAACGTCGGAAAAAAGAAAACGATAAGAATCAAGAATATCCATCGTGGAATGAACGAAATTTGCACCCGCGTGAATCAGCGCGTTTGCGCCCTCCGCATGGAAGCTGCCGATATTGCCCGGTACGGCAAACAGCTCTCTTCCCTGTGCAAGCGCAGTGCGGGCGGTAATCATCGCACCGCTGTGCAAATCAGCCTCCACTACGAGCACGGCACGGGAAAGACCGCTGACGATGCGGTTGCGAACCGGAAAATGCGCGCCGAGCAGACGCGTTCCGGGCGGGTATTCGCTGATCACGGCACCCTGACGGATAATTCTTCCGTAAAGCGTGCGGTGATCGGCAGGATAGACCACGTCGACACCCGATCCGAGGACGGCAACCGTTTCACCGCCGGCCGCAATCGCGGCACACTGTGCAACGCCGTCAATCCCGAGCGCCATGCCGCTGATCACAACGGCGCCCGCAGAGGCGAGTTCGTAGGATATTTTATACGCGGTGCGCCCGCCGTATTCACTCATTGAGCGGGTTCCGACGACGGCAACACCGACGAGACGGTCAAAATCGGGTAAAGTACCGCGGTAATAGAGCACCGTCGGCGGATCGGTCAAGGTACGCAGACGGGCGGGATAGGCAGGGTCACCGTAAGGGAGAATTTCAATCCCCAGTCGGGAGCACTGCTCAATAATCTGCTCCGCGTGCTGAAGACTTCGCGCACGGCAGAGCTTTTCGGCCGTTTTTTCACTGACACCGGGAATATGATAATACGCCGACTCCCCCGCGCTGAAAATCTCATAGGGTGAGCCAAACTGGTTCAGCAGAGCCTCCAGATCCCGACAGGCAGGACCGAGACATTCGGCAAGCCAAACCCAATATACGTTGTCAGCCATTTATCTCCGTCCTTTCCTTAAAGTATCAGACGCCGAAGCGTCTCGCCTGCTCCCACAGGCAAACCGCAGCCGCGGCGGCCGCGTTGAGTGATTCGGAATTTTCCCGCATGGGGATAAAAACGGCACCGTCGGCGGCGGCGATAACCGCATCGCTGAGGCCATGTCCTTCGTTGCCGATCAAAAAGCAATCTCCCTCACCGAGGGAAAGCGCGTCCAGCCTGACGGCCGAACGGTTCAGCGCAGTCGCCCAAACGCGGCGGCCGTTTGCACGGAGCACCGAAATCGTCTCCGCCATATCGTCCACGCGAAGGGTCGGCAGCTTAAAGACGGCCCCCATCCCTGCACGGAGCGTGCGGGGATTATACAGCTCGGCACAGTCTGCCGAGAGCAGAATGCACCCGACCCCAAATGCGGCCGCCGAGCGCAGAACCGTGCCGAGGTTCCCCGGATCGCGAAGCGACTCAAGCAAAAGAAGCCGCTCGGACGGGAGAATTTCGGGCAATCCTTTTTTTATTGTAATGTTTTTATGGAATTTGTCAAGGGCTTTTGCAATACAAATTACGCCCTCGGGCGATTTTTCGGGAGAAATTTTGGAAAAAGCGCTCTCCCCGAGCAAAAAGCATCGGCAGTCGGACGTCCCTCGGACAGCGGCCAGAACCTCTGCGGCACGGTCGGCCGCATCCTCACGCACAAGAACCTCGCAAATCTCCACGCCCGCGCGAAAAGCTTCCTCGGTCAACTTCAGACCGTGGATCAAAAAGCAGCCCTCCGCATCACGGAATTTTTTCTGATCAAGTCTCGCCGCCCGCATCACGAGCGGATTCTGCCGACTGGTAATCACGGTTGCTTCGAATCGCATAATTCCCTCCGAATCGCATTCCTTTGAATACGATAAAAACCCGGGATACCCGGGTTTTTATCAGTGCTCCGCGCCATCAGCCGACGGGCGGGCAATTCTCTCTGTATGGAGATCTCAGAGTGCAGCCTTAGCCTTCTCAACCAGAGCAGCGAAAGCTTCCTTATCGCTGACGGCGAGCTCAGCCAGCATCTTGCGGTTGAGATCGATACCGGC
>JAZODX010000115.1:0-1538 GCA_045597265.1 Eubacteriales bacterium
AGTGTCAGTATTGCACTTCGGTGCATTATTGGCACTTTTTTGTTTTCAGGCCATTATTTTGGGCATAAACCGTCAGTCTTTCGGGATTGGCGGTTTTTGTTATATATTAAAGCGGGAATACCGCAAAAACAGAAAGGAGCATGTACTATGCAAAGATGTGAAGACAGTTACTACGTCACATTCAGTTCCTACCTTGGGCTCTTAGATTTTCATCAGGAGCAGGCAAAGGGAAGTCAGTGGACCAGATGCCGCGTTAATTCGCTTGGTGTTGAGGCGCTTGACGAAGCTTCGCCCCTCTATGGAAGTCTCGGCGCTTTCGCCGCAGGAACAACCACCGAAGCCGTCGAAGACACGGCAAAAAATCTCGGGCTTGCGATTCGAGTAAATGGAGAGCTTTATCCTGTCAGAATGACAGCGTATAAGAGCTTGCTCGACCGAGCCAAAATCGGGGGAACGGCACTCCCTAAATTACCGAGGCCTATTCTTGCCGAAACTCTTAACGCCTGTCTTCAGCTTTATACCTCGGATGCGCTTGTATTGATCAGAGACGAAAAGGTATCTGCCGTTCACTCCGGTGACGTGGTAGATTACTCAATCCTTCCGATCGATGCACTCATCGAGACGCTGAAGAAAAAATTGGACGAGCGCTTTCCCGGCAACGTGTTCGAGACGGGATACGCAGACCATTCGATGACAGGCGCATCGTGGAAAATGCCAAATCAGAAGGATGACTTGATTGGCACCTATGCTAAGACTATCGCGGCAATGGGGCAGTCAAGACTCGCGGATAAGCTTGTACCGGGGATACGCTTTATGACATCGGATACAGGTATTGCCTCTGCAAAGGTATCTGCAATTCTGTTTGGCACCCAGCATCCGATCCATATTGGCGGCTGTATTGCGGTAGACCACAGGCACGGAAAAACAGTTTCCGATTTCGACACAGAGCTTGATCAGCTTTTTGCTCAGTTTGGAAAGAGCATGAAGCAGCTTGAAAAGCTTCTTACAATCAAGCTTGATTATCCCATCAATGCGATGACTCGCGTTTGCAAGAAACTCAGTATGCCGAAGAAGGCAGCGGTTGAGGCAATTGCGATGTTCAAAATGAGTTGTGGAGAAACAGCGACCGCACACGACGTATTTATGGCGATGCAGGAGATCCCGTACAATCTCAAGCTCGAAGGCACTCCCGAAAGTAAGATGCTTGCCGTTGAGGAAAATATGGCAAGAGCTCTTACGTTGAACTGGAGAGAGTACGATCTCGCAACCGAGGTGAATTACTGATGGCAGCACCGATTCTTTTATGTGATACTGCCGGTATGACCAACGAAAGATGGCTTGAATGCAGAGCGCACGGACCGAAGGGAAATATTCCTTATACGGTTGGTGGAAGCGATGTGGCGGCTATTTTCGGAGTCTCGCCTTGGGTTACTCCGCTTGAACTGTGGAGAATAAAAAAGGGCTTAATGAAAACACCGCCCAAACTCAATCCGGATACGCTCGAAATGGGACATATGCTTGAACCGATCGCAGCACAT
>JAZODX010000116.1:0-28434 GCA_045597265.1 Eubacteriales bacterium
TGGTTTCGGGCGGGAGGAGCGGGAGGGCGGGGGCAACGGTTTCGGGGATAGGCTCGGTGTGCGCGTCGGTGCTCAGCGGTGTGTCTGCGGACGAACAGGCACAAAGCAGAAGAAGGATGACTGCCGTGAGGAGGCAGGGGATAAGCGTTTTCATTGATATTTGTTTTCTCCTTGGTTGAGATATTACCATTTTAGCATATTCTGCGGAATTTTGCAAGAAGTTTCCGTATGTGATTCCGTTCCCGCGCAAAAAATAAAGTATGGAAAACGGTTGCGCACGGGAAGAAAAAATGATATAATAAAATATGTTTATTAATTTTATTGCGGGAGACCGTTTATGCTGAAAATACTTCACTGCGGGGATATTCATCTGGACAGCCCCTTTTCTTTGCTCAATCGCGAGGAGAGCCTGCGCCGGCGCGACGAGCTTCGCCGAACCTTTCTCGAAATGCTGGCCTTTGCCCGCTCGGAGGACGTATCGGTTGTTTTGATTGCAGGTGACCTGTTCGACCACGGCTTTGCAACGGCCGAAACGCTGAGCTTGCTCTGCGATGCTTTTCAGGCAATGGAGGACTGCAAATTCGTTATCGCGCCCGGAAATCACGACGCGGCGATGGCGGGTAGTGCCTATCTCGGCCACCGATTCCCCGAGAATGTGACGGTGTTTACCGAGGAAAAAATGCAGTACGCAGATTTTGACGATCTCGGCCTGCGCGTCTGGGGCTATGCCTTTTGCGCCGACCGTCTTGAGCACTCTCCCCTGGCCGACTATCTGGCCGAGGGCGGGACGATGGCAGTTCCCGGAAAGGTGTCGGTTCTCTGTGCGCACGCCGATCTGGGCGTACCCCTCTCCAAATATGCCCCTCTCGCGGGTGCCGATCTTGCTGCCGGCGGACTTTGCTATGCGGCGCTCGGCCACGTACATAATCCGCCTGAGCCGCAGACCTTCGGAGACACGCTGACTGCTTATTCGGGCTGTCTGGTCGGACGCAGCTATGACGAGTGCGGTATGGGCGGTGCGGTTCTGGTCGGGATCGAGGACGGACGGGTCGCCGAATGGCGGCGGGTTTCTCTGGCGCATCGGCAGTATCTGGTCGAGACCGTCTCGGTTGACGGTGCGTCCTGCGATGCCGACGTGATTGCCGTGCTCAATGCGCGGATTGCCGAGCTCGGTCTGGGGGAGGAAACGGCCCTTCGCGTTCTGCTGAACGGCTCGGTCGAGCCGACCTATACGCCCGATCCCGGTGTTCTGGCAGAGGCTTGTCGGAGCGGGCTTTGGCAGCTTGAGCTGCAGGACAGAACGCTTCCCGTCTGGGGGAGTGATTACCTTACGCGCGATCCCGGTATCCGCGGTGCACTTTACCGCACCCTTCTCCCCGCCATGCAGTCGGGGACGCCCGATGAGCGCGCCCGTGCCGTTTCCGCTCTGCGCTTGGGGCTTGCGGCACTTGAGGGAAAGCTTTAATTCTCACCATTCAAACCATCCAACATAAGGAAACAGAATTATGCGGATAATTTCCATTCACATAGACGAATTCGGGATGCTTGAGAACAGAGACTTTGTTTTCGCACCCGGAATGAATATTCTTGAAGGGCATAACGAATCGGGAAAAAGTACCCTTCAGGCCTTTATCAAATTTATGCTTTACGGCTTGCCCGGCCGCGGCGTTGGGGATGCGCCCTCCGAGCGGATGCGTCGGCTGAACTGGAGAACCGGACGGGCGGCGGGCAATATGACGGTTGACGTCGGCGGCCGCACGTATCGGATTGAGCGTGCGCTGAGCCGCACGGTCAGCGGGTCTGCCGAATCCGGACGGGAAAGCTTTACCGAATCCCTGCAGATCGTGGATCTTGAGAGCGGTTCCCCCCTGCCGCGTGGTACCCAGCCCGGAGAGCATTTTCTCGGTGTACCGGGCAGCGTATTTGAAAGCACGGCCTTCGTGCGTCAACTTGGCTGTACGGGCGTGGACGGCGCGGGGGTCAGCGAGGCGCTGGAAAATCTGATGACCTCTGCCAGCGAGTCGAGCAATACTGCCCGCGCGCTCACCCGACTTGACTCTGCACGCAAGGCACTTCTGCATAAAACGGGAAGGGGCGGAGAGATTTACGCCCTTCAGGCCGAGCGTACGGCGGTGGTCAACCGCCTCAACCGCGCAAAGCTGGTGGGCAGTGAGCGTATTGCGGCGCAGACCTTGATTGACGGACTCAAAAAAACCGCGGGTGAAACGCGGGAAAAGCTGAACCGTCTCCGTATCTGCTGTGATGCCGCAGAAGCGCAGAATCTGCTGCGCAGATTTGAAAATTTGCACGCGCTGGAAAAGAAAACGGCGGAGCTGAGAGGTGAGCTTGAGGCATTGTATACGCGAGAGGGCAGGGAGGGCTTCTTCCCGGATCGGGCGTATGCCGCCTCCTTGCGCGATCTTGAACGGCGGATTGCGGGTGCGGAAGCCGAGGTAGCTCGCCGCGAAACCGAGCTTGCACGAATGCGCTACGAGCAGCCGGGCGACCGTTCGCGCGCCGAGCACGCCGCCGAAATTCGGACGGCGGGAGGTGCGGATGCGCTCCGTGCCCGCCACGCCGAGCTTACCCACGGTGCGAAATTCATGCGCGGAATCGCGGTGCTCTGCTTGATTGTGGGCTGTCTCGCGGTGCTCGGTGCCATTGCCCTTGCCTTCATCGTCCCGAGCTTCGTCGGCTATGAGGCTGCTTTGGTCGGAATCCCCTTCCTGGCGGGCGGCGCGGCCTGTCTTTTTGTCGCACATCAGCGCAAAGGGGCACTTGCCGATCTCTGCCGTCGCTTCGGCCTGTCGAAGACGGTCGGCGGGGATGCATTCGCCGCATGGCTGAATTCCTGCTTTGCCGAGGAGGCACAGCTGACGGGATATGCCGAGGTGCTTGAACAGGTTGAAGGGGAGCTTGACGAGCGCCGGGCCGTTCTCGATGCATACCGCCGTGAGGCGTTTGATTTGCTTGGCCGCTGGAAAATCCGTGTGGCTGACGGTGGCCTTGGGGAGGAGCTTTCTGCCGCAATTCCCCGTGCCGAGCAAGCGGCAGATGCGGCCGATCTTCTGCGCCGCGATCTGGCAAAATACGAGGCAACCTGTACCAATACGGCCGAGGAGCTGGCCGAATACGATGAAAATGAACTTCTTCGCCGTGTGGCGGCAGTCGGCGAAAATGCGGGTGAGCTCAATATTACCGCACTTCGCCGTGAGCGCGACTTCCTTACCCAAAGCCTGGCGTCGGTGGAGGAGAAGCGGATTGAGACCGAAAAGAAGCTGATTGCCCTTGAAGCAACGGCGGAGGACCCCGTCAGGCTTGCCGCAGATGCGGAAGAGCTTGACCGACGCATTGCGGCGCTGATCGCACGGCATGATGCCATCCGTCTTGCCGCCGAGGCGCTGACCGAAGCGGCCGAATCGCTCCGCCGCGGCGTTCTTCCGCGTTTGCGCGCCCGTGCAGGGAAATTTCTCTCGGAGATTACCGACGGTCGCTATGCAGGCATCGGTCTTGGGCGGGAGATGACCATGTCGGTAGAGCGGGACGCCGCAACGCATTCGGTTGAGCTTCTCTCCTCCGGTACGGCAGACGCCGCCTATCTTGCCCTTCGTCTGGCCCTGGCGGAACTGCTTTTCCCGAATGAACAGCCGCCCATTCTGCTCGACGAGAGTCTGGCTCAGTTGGATAATGACCGTGCATCCGCTCTGCTTGCCATGCTCAAGGTACGCTGTGCCGAGGGGGCGCAGTGCCTGATTTTCACCTGCCATCCCCGTGAGGCGGAACTGGTTGAGGCTGAACGGATTCTCCTCTGATCCCGTTTCCCCGAAAAGGAGAGCATATGCAATTTGTTACCGCACCGAACGGCGTGGTCTACGTGCGTTCGGAGAAAATATCCTGCCCGCACGGGTTTTCCACCCGTCTGGGGGGCGTCAGTACCCTTCCGCATACGGCATCGCTTAACCTTGCCTTCGGACGCGGGGATGACGATGCCGCCGTATACCGTAATCTCGAGCGCTTTACGGCGGCGGTCGGTGTATCGCCCGACGTCGTCTCCCTCCCGCAGATTCATTCCGCCGACGTGCGGATTGTGGGAGAGGCAGACCGCGGACTTGGGTATATCCGCCGCACCGACGAGTCCTGCGACGGATACGTTACGGCAGAGCCGAATCTGCCGATTGGGGTGAAAACCGCCGACTGCGTGCCGATCCTTCTCGCCGATGAAATGGCGGGGGTGGTCGGTGCTCTGCACGCCGGATGGCGGGGAACGGCGGCGGGGATTGCCCGTGTCGGTATTGCGCGTATGATGGAACTGGGGGCCGATCCCTCCCGTATCAAGGCGGCGATCGGTCCGTCGATCGGTGTCTGCTGCTACGCGGTCGGTGAGGATTTTGCCGAGGCAATGACCGACTCGGTCTGTGCCGGGCTTTGCCTGCCCCATCTGCATCGGCGGGAGGGGCGGCTCTATGCCGATCTGCCCGCGATGAACGCCGATATCCTGCGGGATGCGGGCGTTCGGGAGGAAAACGTTGACCTGTCCGGGCTGTGTACTGCCTGTGATACCGCCCGTTTCTATTCACATCGCGCGAGCCGCGGTCTGCGCGGCACCATGCTGGCCGTCATTTCGGCGGGGGAGAAAACCGATTTTTGATAGGGGGAAGAATATGACCGATGTAAAAAAGAAGCCGCTTGTTCATTTGGATATTCTGCGGATATACGCGGCTTTCTGCGTTATCCTCTTGCACGTGATCTCACCTCTGCACGGCAATTTATCGCTGTATGGTACACCGCTTTGGCATACGGTAAACGTGCTCAATGCGTTTGCGCGAACCGGTGTTCCAATCTTTCTGATGCTGACCGGCTGTCTGCTTCTGCCGTCTCCTGCCGTGGCTGAGTTCGGCCGATTTTATCGCCGTCGTCTCTCCCGTATCCTCATTCCCTTCTTTATCTGGGACCTTCTTTATTACGCCGCGGGTTGTCTCTCCTCGGGGCGCCCGATTCTTCTCCGCGGCTTTTTGGATGAGCTTCTCGTCCGGGGCAGCGCCTATCATTTGTGGTACGTCTATACGTTGGCGGGGATCTATCTCCTCCTGCCCTTTCTTTCCCGTGCACTCTCGGGCTGTACGAACCGACAGATCTTCTGGCTGGCTTTGCTTGCCGCTTTTCCCGGGGCAATCCGTCCCCTGATCAACCTGACCACGCCACTGGCAATTCACCTCTTTGATCCCCTTCTTGAGGGGTATCTCGGTTACGTTATCCTCGGCTATTGGCTCAGTCGAATTCCGCTCAACCGTCTGACGGCCTGGGCGATTCCCGTCTGCGGGCTCGGCGGCTTGGCGATGGGGGTGCTCTTTAACTTCTTCCGCTCCTCGCCCGAGGGGCTGGATCTCTATTTTAACGGCGGCTATAATCTCAATCACTATTTGCTTGCGGCGGCTATCTTTTTGGCGGCGCGCCACCTGCGTTTGCCTGATGTCCCCCGTTTGTGGGCAATTCTGCATCGGATCTCCGGACTGACCTATACCGTCTATCTTGCCCACGTCATGGTGCTTGAGCTTCTCTCGCGTCTGCTGCCGCTGAACGGATACGCCGCGGAGATCGTTCTCCATTCGACCCTCTGCTTCCTTATCGCGCTTGTGCTTGCTTTTCTGCTCGATTGGGGGAAGAAGGCCTGCCTGCGTCTGCTTTCGCATCGAAAGGAGGGGACTGCCTGATGCGCCTTTACGATGCGCTCTCCGCTTATGCCGAGCAAAAGGTCATTCCGATGCATATGCCCGGGCACAAGCGTACTGCCTTCGACTATCTTGTGGGAGGCTCACTTGATATCACCGAAATTGACGGCTTTGACAATCTGCACGATGCATCGGGCCTTCTGCATGATGCGATGGCGTATGCCGCTGCCGTTTGGGGAAGTGCGCACAGTACCTTCTCGGTCAACGGCAGTACGGGCGGAATTCTTGCCGCAATTCATACCGCCGCGTCGATGGGCCGGGGCGAGAAAATTATCGTTGCCCGAAATTGCCACAAATCGGTCTGGCACGCCATTGAGCTGTGTCGGCTTACGCCCGTTTGGATCATGCCGCCCACCGTGGAGGAGGAGAGCTTCTTCGGCTCGGTTTCACCCGGAACGGTGGAGACTGCACTGGCATCCAATCCGGATGCCTGTCTCGTGGTGCTGACCTCTCCGACCTACGAGGGTGTACTGTCTGACGTTGCCGCCATCACCTCTGCCGCGCATCGCCGCGGCGTGCCGGTATTGGTTGACGAAGCGCACGGTGCCCACCTCGGTCTTGGCGGTGGGTTTCCCGACGGCGCGGTACGCGCGGGCGCGGACGTTGTCGTGCAGAGTCTGCACAAAACTCTGCCGAGTCTGACCCAGACGGCAATCGTGCACATACAAGGCAATCTGATCAATTACAACGCTGTTCTGCGCAGTAAGAATATTTTTGAAACCAGCAGCCCCTCTTATCTGCTGATGTCCTCCTGTGACGGCTGTGCGCATCACGTGGCTGAGCATCCCGAGCTTTTTGGCCTGTGGGGAGATATGCTCGACGCCTTCCGTCGACGCACGGCGGAGCTGCAGCATCTTCGCGTCTGTACTCCCGGAGGGGATTCGGTCTTTGCGTATGACAAAAGCAAGCTGATTCTCTCTGTGCGCGGAACCTCGATTCACGGTCCTGTGCTCGCTGCACGCTTGCGCTGCCGCGGCATTGAGCCGGAGATGATATCGGGGGACTACGTCCTTGCGATGACGGGGCTTGGCACCACGGCCGCGCACCTCGAGCGTCTGGCCGAAGCGCTCTTTGCCATTGACGGGGAGCTTGTCTCTGCTCCCGCAGGTTCCTCCGGCCTGTCCCTTCCACCGATGCCCGAGCAGGTGATGCCTCTCCACACCGCAGTCAGCGCGCCGAAGCAGCTTCTTTCGCTTGATGCGAGTGAAGGGAAAATTGCGGCAGGCTATCTTTGGGCGTATCCGCCGGGAATTCCGCTGATTGCTCCCGGACAGCGCATTTCCCGCATGCTGCTCAATGCCATCGAAGCACTCCGTGCACGCGGCGTTGTACTGCACGATGAAATTGAAGTTATTCGGGTATAGAAAAGGAGGAACGCAAATGCTTGCACCCGTATGCAAAAGAGGAGATACCATCGGCATCGTTTCCCCGAGTCACGTGGCGACGCGCGAAAAATACGAAAAAATATTTTCCGTGATTGAATCGCTTGGCTTTCGCGTGAAGCCGGGCAAAAATCTCTATAATTGCACCTACGGATACGCCGCGACCGAGGTTGACCGTATTGAGGACTTCAATGCGATGGTTCACGACGATGAGGTGAAAATGGTATTTTTCGGCGGTGGAGAGGGCAGTATTGATCTTTTGTCCTCGATTGATTATGCCGCGATTGCCGAAAAACCGAAGCTTTTTCTCGCGCACAGCGATGCGACCTCCATTCTTAACGCCATTCACGCCAATACCGGGCTTACCACCTACTACGGGATTGCGCCGAGCCATCTGCTCAAGTTGAGTGACGCCATGCGGGAAGCGTTTTTTGCCCATCTGGTTGATCGGAATGCGGCTGAGCTCGTTCCGCAAAGCGAATGGAATTGCATTTGCAGCGGTCGCGCAGAGGGAGAGCTGATTGGCGGCTTTAACTGGAATTACGCGCTTTTGCAAGGAAGTCCGCAGTATCCACTTCCGCTTGACCGTGATTATATCCTTTTCCTTGAGGACAGTGAGCGCTTCTCGACGCCCCGTATGATGAGTATGTTCCTTTCACACATCACGCAAAGCCGTCTTTGGCCGCACGTCAAGGGACTCCTTGTCGGATTTGAGGAGACGACGCCAAGCGGTCCTGCCGAGAATATTTTCCGCCGCGTCGGTGAGCGTTACGGGATTCCCGTCGTGCGCTGTGAGGACTTTGGCCACGGCGAGAAGCACACCGTTCTCCCCATCGGCGGAGAGGTTACCCTTGACGCCGACGAAAAACGGTTGATTTATCGGTAAAATCAAAACGGAGATGCCCGTACGGGCATCTCCGTTTTGGTTTGTTACGAATTGCAGTCCTCGCAGTCGCCGCAGGCATCGGCGGGAGCATCTGAGTCCAGTCCCTCGCTCTGCTCGGCAACCTGAAGCATGATGGCACATTCCATGCGTTTTCGGAAGAGCTCGCAGCCGTATGCATAGGTGCCGGTGATCGAGCCGGTCGCATGGTAGGCGTTGGCGGCGCATCCGCCTGCACACCAAAGGCGCGCCCAGCAGTCGGCACACTCGGGCTTGGCGTAGACGTTGCATCGGCGAAACTCGACGCGTAGGGCCTCGTTTTTGACGCCGTCCCAGATGTAGCCCATGCTGTAGCGCTCGTCACCGACGAACTGATGGCAGGGATAAAGCTCACCCCAGGGGGTGACGGCAAAGTATTCACTGCCCGAGCCGCAGCCCGCAACCCGCTTATAAATGCAGGGGCCGTGGGTCAAGTCGATCATGTAGTGATAGAAGGTGAATCCCTTGCCCTCTCGCTTGCGGCGGAGCATCTAGCGGGCAAGCAGCTCGTACTGCTCGAAGAGGATTGGCAGGTCTTCTTCGGTCAGTGCGCTCGGGTCATCGGGTGCGCAGACAACCGGCTCCATACTGAGCTGGTCAAAGCCGAGATCGGCCATGTGGAAGATATCGTTGGTAAAATCGGTGTTGTGGTGGGTGAAGGTGCCCCGCATATAGTATCCCTCACCGCCTCTGCTTTCCACAAAGCGCTTGAACTTGGGCAGAATGTTGTCGTAGCTTCCGCGTCCGGCGTAATCGACGCGGAAGCGATCGTGTACCTCGCGGCGCCCGTCCAGACTGAGCACGATATGGTGCATTTCACGGTTGCAGAAATCGATCACTTCGTCGTCGATCAGCACGCCGATGGTGGACAGGGTGAAGCGAAAATTCTTTCCCGCCTCCTCTTCGATTGAACGGGCGTAGGTCACGATCTGCTTCACGACCTCCCAATTCATCAGCGGCTCTCCCCCCAAGAAGTCTACCTCAAGATTGCGCCGTCCCGTCGAGTTCTCCACGAGGAAATCGATGGCGCGCTTGCCCGTCTCAAAGGACATCAGCGCGCGGTCGCCGTGATATTTCCCCTGGCTGGCAAAGCAATAGGAGCAGTTAAGGTTGCAGGTGTGCGCGATATGCAGGCAGAGCGCCTTGATGCAGGCGTTGTTCGTCTTGAAGCCAACCGCCGCATCGCGGAAAATGGTGTCGGCCGAGAAGAGCTTGCCCGAGCGGCAAAGCTCGTCGATATCCGAGAGGCACTGCGCAATTTCTTCCGCCGTCACGTCCTCACGGTCGCCGTACTTGGCAAGCATATCGGCAATAATCGTTTCGCGCGGCGTTGATTCGTATGCTGCGATAATATCGTACGCCACGTCGTCCACAAGGTGTACGGCACCGCTGTTGACGTCGAGGACGATATTGTATCCGTTTAACTTGTACTGATGGATCATGGTTTTTCTCCGTTAAATCTATGCAGAAAAATACCGCCCGGGGATGGGCGGTATTTCTGCCTTACTTATTTCTTGGCGTTTTTGTTTTCGCACTTCTGGTTGGCAACACCGCAAGAAGTCTTGCAAGCCGACTGGCAGGAGGTCTGGCACTCGCCGCAGCCGCCGTTCTTTACGCTCTTTGCGAGGTCGCGGGTGTTGATGGTCTGAATTCTCTTCATGATGTATACCCTCTTTCGAGATAAACTTATTGATACTTCATTATATCATGCAGGAGGCTGTCTTGTCAATATCCTTTGACAATTTTTTCAGCATCCGGCCGATTCTGCAATCTGACGGGCGAAATCGGGCTTGTTGGTGATGAGGGCGTCAACGCCGGCGTCGAGGAGGAAACGGATGAGTTCTTCGTCGTCAACCGTCCAGGGATTGACGCGAATGCCGCGTGCGTGACATTCGGCAACGTATTCGGGAATGCGCTTGATCTGGAGTGCGTGGGGATGCACGGCAGCCGCACCCATGTTCTCCGCATAGAGCCAGGGCTTGACCATGTTGAAGCCGTAGAGCGGAGCGATGGGCAGGTTGGAGGAGACCTCATGGATGCGAAGCAGCTGATGGTGGTCAAAGGAGGAGTAATAGACACGGTCGGTCATGCCGTATTCGGCGGCAATAGCTGCACAGGCGGCGGGAAGAGCGGGGTCTGCTCCCTTGATCTCGACGTTGACGGTCAGCCCGGTTGGCTCAAGCAGACGGTAAACCTGCTCAAGCGTGGGAATACGAACGTTTTTGAAGTCGGGCATTTTATTGTTGAAGTTAAAGACCAGCAGCTCCTCGTAGGTATAATCGAGGATTTTGCCCTGACCGTTTGAGACGCGGTCAATCTTCTCGTCGTGCGCAACGACTACCTTTCCGTCGCGGGTGAAATGTACGTCCAGCTCAACGCCGTCGGCGCCCATTTCGGCGGCAAGGGCAAATGCTTCAAGCGTATTCTCGGGGGCGTAGGCGGAGGCTCCGCGATGCGCCCAAATCAGCAATTTATCATTCAGTCGGGTCATGATATTCTCCTTTCGTTCCGCACATGGCGGCGAGTACAGTATAGCACGGATGCACTTTTTTGGCAAGAGAATTGCGCAATAATGATCTTTTTTGCAAAAAAATGCGATGGAGGGGACTTCCGTTTCCAAGCGATAAAGGTTTCCTCTGATGAGGGGAGCGAGATCAAAAGTGATCGCGGAGCTGTCGCCGAAGGCGAGTGAGGGAGTGCAGCGTGCACAAACGGATATGCTGACGAATATTCCCCGCGCAGAGCCGCCCACTCCCGCCGCACTCCTTCCGTCACGGCTAACGCCGTGCCACCTCCCTCCCTGAGGGAGGCTCATGAAAGCGCTGTGCTTTCATTCCGCTTGTCAACAAAATATCCCTTTGTTATCAGTGCTTCGTTTCGTGTGGCAACAAAGGCGTAGCTTTGTTGCCACGACGGGTCTTCCCTCACTTCCGGCGATTTGCGCGGTAATAGGCAGAAAGCGATCCAAATCCGGCATCGAGAATGCATTCGCTTTTTTTGCCCTGTGTGGCGCTGACGTGCCGTGAACGAACGGTGTTGACGTATGCGGGAAGCGAGCAATGGAAGGCGGCGTGGAAGAGGCGGGAAAAATAGTATTTGCTGTAGCCGAAGTGTGCCGAAATGGAGGAAAGCGTGATATCCTCAGCAAAATGCACGTCGATATAGTTGATGATATTGAGAATCAGATCGTGATTCTTTTTGTCGAGCTTCTCGGGCGTATAGCGGTCGGCGATCAGTCCCAGCACGCGGTCAGCATAGGAACGCAGGAGAATCTCATTGATCTCATCCCCCTTTTTCTGCCGGTCGGCCAGCTCGCACACAAGCGTGGTAATCGGCAGATTTTTTGCGTGATCGCAAAGAAAGGAAAAGGTTCCGTTCCCCATTAATTTTTCGAAATCTTCGTAATAGTGGTGCGGGATGATCAGCACGGCCGCATCGCACCTCTCGCTCCTTGAGGAGGAATGGACGACGTAGGGCGGTACGAAAGTGATCTGCCCGACACCGACCGTAACGGTCTCGGCGCCGACGGTAAAATCAATTTCCCCCGCCAGGATGCAGGAGATTTCAATGGCCTGATGAAAATGCGGCACGATGGACGTTGCAAGGCTTCGGTAGTTGCAGTCAAGATTGTGCTCCACGTCGCGCAGCGGTTCATAAAAAGATGAATTCGGCATACGGCCCTCCCGGAAAAAACGCAATAAATGCAAATATTATCGCAAAAAAATCCTTGAAAAGCGCAATATTTGATGATATTATAGCATACGGAGAAGTTCTTGTCAATTTATTTTGTTTTGGAGGCAAATATGAAATACGCTGTACTTGGATTCGGAAACAGAGGCTACGGATATTCGCAGCATATGCAGAACGACGGCCGTGCGCAGATGGTTGCGGTCTGCGAGAAAAACGCGGAAAGAAAAGAGACCGCCGTGCGCGAGTTCGGCATATCTCCCGATATGTTTTTTACCGATACCACCGAATTTTTTGCCCGGGGTAAGCTGTGTGAGCTTTTGATCGTTGCCACGCAGGATACCGATCACTATGGACACGCTATGGCGGCGCTTGAGGTGGGATACGATCTTCTGCTTGAAAAGCCGATTGCCGAGACTTATGAAAAATGCCGTGCGATTTACGATAAAGCAAAGGAAAAGGGCTGCCGCGTCTTCGTGTGCCACGTGCTGCGCTATGCACCCAAATTCCGCCTGGTCAAGGATGAGCTTGCCACGGGAAAATACGGCGAGGTAGTGACCATCAACCTGACCGAAAATGTTGAGTTCCATCACCAGTGCCATTCCTATGTGCGCGGCAACTGGGCGGTGACCGAAAAGTCGACGCCCATGATCATTGCCAAGTGCTGTCACGATACCGATATGTTAAGCTGGTGGATGGGGCACAAGCCCTGTATCAGCGTGACCTCCTACGGTTCGCTTGATCATTTCAAAAAAGAAAATGCACCCGAGGGGGCGGCCGGATACTGCTTCGAATGTCCGCATAAAGAAACCTGTCCCGCCAGCGCCATCACCACCTATCGCAAGCACCCCGAATGGCTGCGCCCCTGCGTTGCCGATTACCGACTGCTGGGGGATCCCGCATTCCTTGAGCAGCTCCTCAGCGACAAGACCAATCCCTATGCTCGCTGTGCATACCATTGTGACAATACCGCGGTTGACCATCAGGTGGTGAATATGCTCTTTGAAGGCGGCGCTACGGCCCATCTGACCATGACCGCATTTTCAAAAAACGGCGGCCGCAACTTCCATATTCACTGCACGAAGGGGGATATCATCGGCTTCGGCGACATGGTATATCTCAATACCTACGGCGATACCTTTGAGCAGGGTGAGACGCGCGTTATCGACACCGATGCACTGATGGAAGGGCAGTACGGCCACGGCGGCGGCGACTCGCGCATGATCCGCGATATGATTGAGATTTATGAAAATGATAACGGAAGCGAGTTGACCACCATCGGCGTATCGCTGCAAAGCCACGCCATCGGCTATGCGGCTGAGGAATCCCGCCTCGCGGGCGGCAAGCCGGTTATTCCCGACTGCGTAATCTGAAAGAACGTGGTGCTGCACGTGTGCAGCACCACGTTCTTTCGTATATAATGAGCAGTTGTTCTCATCGGAGGGCAGGCGCACATCGCTTCGCACTAAGGCTCCCTCCGAGAGGGAGCTGTCGCCGAAGGCGACGGAAGGAGTGCAGCGTGCACATGCGTATGCGCTGACGATATTCCTCTCACAGAATCGTTCACTCCCGCTGCACTCCTTCCGTCTCGCTTCGCGAGCCACCTCAGAGGTTGTTTGCAACCTCGTGGCGCTTGCGCCTAACCTCATCGGAGGGAGGCTTACTGTGCGCATCGTTACGCTTGGAAACAAAGGTATACCTTTGTTGACAGCACAAGCATGACGCGTCAGTTAGCCTTCCCCGGCGAGAAGGCGCTTGCGCCCGGGATCCTACGATAGTGGTGGATGAGGAGAGCATCGTGGTATGCAAATAATCTCTATGTACCGGCTTTTGTAAGTTTTTTTCGTATGTTACTTTTGTGCAGTGTGCTAAGGGAATATGCAGTACAGAGGATGCTCTCCTCATCCGTCACGCTTCGCGTGCCACCTTCCCCGCTGGGGAAGGCTAACTGTGCGTCACGTTTTCGCCGGAAATAAAGGTGTGCTTTTCTTGACAAGCCCAAAGCCTCGTCCTTCGGGAGATGTGGCACGGCGAAGCCGTGACGGAGAGGGAGCCACCTATCAAAGAGTGGCCCTCTCAGTCACCTTCGGTGACAGCTCCCCCGGAGGGGAAGCCTTGTGCGGAGACGGCAATCAACCTATGCTTTTATTGCCAAGAGATACGCGTAAACAGCCTTTCCCGGCGGGGTGGCATCTCTTTGCTATACCATCTCGGAGTGCTTGGCCGCCGCAATCTGCTCCCGCAGGGCGTCGAGGGCGTCGGAGAGGCCACCGATGCGGTCGATGATGCCGGCATCTACCGCCTCACTACCGTCGATAATCGAGCCGACGTCGGTGGCAATTTCGTCCGGCTTCATCATCAGTGCCCGCAGATGATCGATATCGGCGCGGGAATGCTCGGCAATAAAGCGGAGAATCCGCTCCTGCATATGCTCAAAATAGCGGAAGGTCTGGGGGACGCCGACCACAAGGCCGGTCATACGGACAGGGTGAATGGTCATGGTGGCGGTCGGCACAATCAGCGATACCTTGGCCGAGACGGCTAAAGGGACACCGATCGAATGCCCGCCGCCCAGCACCAGCGAGGCGGTCGGCTTGCGCATGCTGGCAATCATTTCGGCGATGGCGAGGCCTGCTTCCACATCCCCGCCCATGGTATTGAGCACGACAAGAAGCCCGTCGATTTCGTCACTTTCCTCAATGGCGGCGAGCAGAGGGATGATGTGCTCGTATTTGGTCGCTTTCTGGGTTTCTCCGAGCAGATAATGTCCCTCGATCTGGCCGATGATGGACAGACAATGGATGGTTTCTCTTGCATTCTTGGCCACGACCGAGCCGTTTTTGAAAATTTCCTCAAGTTGTGTTTTGTCCTCAATCGGGGCAGAGGATTGTTTGGTTTCGTTTTGTTCGTTATCCATCGGAACGCTCCTTTTTCCGATAGTATGCCCAAACGCACCTCTGCTTATGCATCAGAGCGCGCCCGAGAAAATTCCCGCAACGGCGAATATTGCACAGACGGCGAAAAAGGCGATGATGCTGAAGTTCAGCCAAAGCGGACGGGTATCCTCACCGGTTGATGCAAACGATATCTTCCGGTGCAGAAGAATACCGAGCACCACCGTGGCCATTGCACTGCCCGAGAGGAGGAAGGAATAAAGAAAATAAATAAGCAGGGCAGGAAGAATGGGGAGCAGGTCGGTGAGCGCGGGAAGACCGTTCTCAAGCCCTTCGAGAAGGGGAAGAATCTTGCGGACGAGAACGGGCGCAATCACGCCGCCCATGAAGTTGATTGCGGCGTGCAGGGCGATCGTATAGCGAAGGCGTCCCGTTTTGACATAGATATAGCCGAAGACGAGACCGAGGAAAAAAGCGTAGAAAAATTGGAAGAAGTTCATATGGAACGCGCCGAAAAGTGCACCCGAGAGAAGCACGGCCTGCCATTCGCCAAAGCGGCGCGCACGGTCAATCACCAGGCGGCGGAAGATGAACTCCTCGCCGATGGGGGCGACGATGACGGTGAAGAGGGCAGGGATCAGCGGATGCATATCGAGGATCATCCGGTCAAGTGGGTTCTCGGTGCTCAGTCCCGTGAGTGCGCTCACCAGCCACATCAGCGCCTGGCCGATCAGATTACCGATGAACATCATGCCGAACGAAATGATGAGCGAAAGGAACCAATGGGAAATACGCATCGGACGGTTGGGACGGTCAGGGGCGGCGGGTGCGTGGCGCAGAACGGCAAGGCAGAGAGGCAGACCGCAGAGATAAATCGGCAGGCTGGAGAGCAGCCAGAGATACCAGTCACTTTGCGTGAAGGCAGGGGTGAGCACGGGGAGGATCGCGGCGGCCAACGTTTGCATTACGATGACGGTCAGAAGCAGGACGAGAAACGCCGTGCCGATCCGATGTGCATACGAACGGGAAGGATTCATCATAAGCCTCCTGTTTGAGAGAAATCGGGAGGAGACGTCGTCTCCTCCCGTAAGCATTACAGCAGCTGAATGCCGTTTTCGCGGCAGGCACGGACGGTTTCTTCAGGCCAGATGGAGGATTGCACCTCGCCGACGTGCGCCTTGCGCAAAAAGAACATACAAAGTCTCGATTGACCGATACCGCCGCCGATGGTATAGGGCAGCTCGCCGCGCAGAAGGGCGGCGTGGAAGGGGAGCTTCGTCCTCTCGGTGCAGCCGCGGATCTCTAACTGACGCATCAGCGATTCCTCGTCTACACGGATACCCATGGAAGAAAGCTCGAGTGCAATATCGAGAACGGGATAATAGACGATAATATCACCGTTGAGCGACCAGTCGTCGTAGTCGGGCGCGCGGCCGTCGTGCGGCTCACCCGATTTCAACGCACCGCCGATCTGCTCAAGGAAGATGGCACCGTGCTCCTTGGCGGCAAGATACTCGCGCTCCTTGGCGGTTTTTCCGGGGTAGGCGTCGTAGAGCTCCTGGGCGGTAATGAAGGTGATCTCCTCGGGAAGCATACGGCCGGCAAAATCGTAATCGTCGGCAATATAGCGCTCGGTGTGCTTAATGACCTCGTAAATACGGCGCACCGTATCCCGCAGGGTCTTCTGCGTACGGTCGGCGTGCGTGATGATCTTCTCCCAGTCCCACTGGTCGACGAAGATGGAGTGGAGGTTGTCGGTCTCCTCGTCACGGCGGATGGCGTTCATATCGGTATAAAGTCCCTCACCGGGGGTAAATCCGTATACCCCGAGGGCGTAGCGCTTCCATTTTGCCAGCGACTGCACGATTTCGGCCTCGCATCCGTTTTCGCCGATATCAAAGCCGACGGGGCGCTCAACGCCGTTGAGGGTGTCGTTGAGACCCGAGCCGACCGGAACGAAAAGAGGAGCGGAGACACGGGTGAGATTGAGCTCGATGGCAAGATCGCGCTCGAAGAAATCCTTGACTTTTTTGATGGCGACCTCGGTCTGCCGAAGATCGAGCAGGGAACGGTAGCCTGCGGGAACGGTAAGTGACATGGCGATGTTTCCTTTGTAAAATAAATATTTTGCGTCGTAAATTGTTGGGAAAAAGTTTACGTTCACCTCTCTTGACTTGTCTCTCGATCTGCGGTATAATCAAAGCGAAATCCATCCGAGAGGAGTAGTTTGCAATGAACCTGAACGAGAACCAAATCAAGGAGAAAATTGAGGAGATTACCGAGAAAATCAAGTCGAGTGACAATTTGATGGCCGAATTCAAGGCAGATCCGGTCAAAACGCTGGAGCGCCTGCTCGGCGTCGATCTGCCTGACGAGATTATCGAAAAAATCGTGGATGGCGTCAAGGCGAAGATCACGGTTGATCGTGCATCCGATCTGCTTGGCGGTATCGGCAAGCTTTTCGGCAGATAAGAGCTCTTTCGGGGCTGCCGCATTTGCGGCGGCCCTGCTTTCTTTCGTTTGGATGCGTTTCGTCCGTTTTGACGGACGAAACGCATTTTCTTTTTTACGCCTTTGCGGCGATTGCGGCATTCACCTTTTCGCGGAGATTGAGAATGTAGGCGGCGTCGCGGGGGTATTCGTCGAAGGTGATGGGGGTGTCCAGCTCACTGTCAATCAGGTTAAGCACGTATTCGCGGCCGTAGAGCGACTCGCAGAGCTTGAGCGCGCGCATATCGGCAATCGCCTCGCGGAAGACGAGGATGCGCAGGCTTTCCCACGCCGTTCCGTCGGGAGCGGGATAGACCGAGTAGGTGTCGCCCGAGGGAACCCAGTCGCTTCCATTGCTGTCGAGGAAGGGATTGAGGGGCTCGTAGGAGTGACGGTTGTTGTAGAAATTATAGCCCCACTGCAGGAATCCCACGATGTTGTATTTGTACATCTGCACGCCGATGATACGGTTGCGTGCGGAGGGCATGGCGAAGAAGCGGTTGCTGACGTTTTTGTGCTGTGCACAGCAGTAATAGGTCCAGAGATTGGGCACCTCGGCTTCAAGGAAGGGCTTGATATGATCGTTTGCCGGGATAGGCGTTTTGACAATGCCCTGACTGTAAAACGCGTAGTTGGAGAGGGCGTCCATGATAACGTAGCCCTCAAGCAGATCCTCAACGACCGCTTTGGAGGCACGGTACTGCTCAAGATGCTCGGTCTGCGGCTCGTCGGAGATGTGGAAGAAGCAGCGCTTGTCATCGCCGCGCGCCTTCATGTGTGCAAGGAAAGCGGTAACAAAGGTGCGTAGGAAGCGCGAATATTCCTCACCGGTTGCATCGGTTTCCCAGCCGAAGATACGGCGGTATTCACCGTCCACCGTTGCCATGACCTTGGGCGCATGGCCGGCACCCCACTGAGTGAAGAAATGTGCAACTTCGAAATATTTTACACCGCAGCGGTTGCACATCTCGATCCAGCGGTCAAGCAGGGTGAAGTCAAAGCTGTATTCCCCATTCGTGCAGGTGACGCCGACCAGCTGTGTGGTCAGACGCTCGCCGCCGATTGAGGTATCCAGCGCCGGGGTGAAGGTGGGGGTGAGAATCAGATTAATGCCGTTTTTGACTGCCGTGCAGACGAAGTTCTCGATGATCCGCCAATGCTCCTCCGAGAATACCTCGACCCGGTAGTACTGGGCAAGGCAGTCACAATAGAACCACTGGGTCAGGATCAGATCCTGTTCGGGCAGGAGGGTATCGTACAGGGTTACGGTCAGGGACTCCTCGCCAATTTCCTCACCGAATTCGTCGGTTAGCTTAAGCGTGATCGGATAGGTACCTGCCGGAAGGTCTGCAGAGGGCTCAAAGGAGAGCCAGATTGCGCGGAGCTGCTTCGGAACGATATTGACGCGACCGGCATAATCGAGCGGAGCAAGCAGGTCGGGATAAAGGCCGGGCTCCTTGCGGATATAGTTGTCATCGTCATTCGGATAGGTCGCCAGCTGGGAGGGAATATTGACTACGCGGCGGACGGTGACGTGTTGGGCAAGGGGACCGCCGATTTCAAGCGATGCGCGATAGGCGTGCAGTCTGTCTGCCCCCGTCTCGATGTAGGCAAGCTGGAAGGAAAGCTGCTCACCGCGCATAACCGATGCTGCCGTGAGCGCAGGCTTTTGGCTGATCGATTCGTCGGTAAAGCATTTTTCAAGGGACGAGATGATTTTGTGCTGCAAGGTGTTGCGCATGATGATGCCTCCGGTTTGATAATAATATAGTGTAATATGATTATAGGGAATAAAGCTCGTCAAGAAGAAGATAGTAATGCAGGCGCTCCGCGTCGGGCCTGATGCCGAGGGCGGCAAAAAAGCGTTTCTCGTCGGGCGCGGGGCGGACGGAGCCGCCGAAAAAACCGCAAAGATTGCGGCGAAGACTGCAGAGACACAGAGAGATATCCCGCCAGCGGTCTGCCGTTCCGCAGGCACCAAGATCGATGAATCCGCCGATTACTTCGCCGTCAAGCAATAGATTCGGCAGACAAAAGTCTCCGTGCGAGAGGACGGGCTCCTCGTCGGGGCGATTTTCCTCCAACCAGTCAATGAGGCGGAGCGGGTCATCGAAGCCGTCAACCGAAAAGGCGGACAGATCGGCCCTGCCCGATGCAATGCGCTCCCGCGCGGCGTCAAGCTTGCGTGTCAGGGAGAAGCATCGGGGACAGTCGCTGACGTCAACCGCCCACAGCATCCGAAGCGCTTCTGCCAGGCGGTCAATGAGATCGTTCGGACGGTCAAGCCATGCCGCGTCGCAGGACATTACGCCGGGGATGCGGGACATGAGCAGATAGCGCATCCCGTCGTCCGTTACGTCGGCCAAAAGGGCGGGTACCGGCAATTTCCCGGCAAGGTAGCGCATCATGACGGCGGCAGTTTCGTTTTCCTCGGCGGGCGGCTCGATTTTGAGCACCATGTCGTTGTAGACGATCACGCTCGAGGCAGATCGGCCTACCGTGTCGGTCGTTCCGTGCCGCTCACCGATCAGCTTGCGGATCGGATCGGGCAGGGAAAGCGTTTTTTCGTTCATATTTATCCTAACGTGCTCAGGTAAAGAGCGCGGAGAGCGCGCTCGCCTGTGTGAGAATCATCTTGGCACCCGACTCGCGCAGACATGCACAGGAGCGGTAGCCCCATGCGACACCGACGGGAAAGAATCCCGCGTTGCGCGCCGTCTGCATATCCACGTCGCTGTCGCCGACGAAGACGACCTCGTCGGGGGTGACGCCGAGCTCGGCGGCAACGGCAAGCGGAACGGTGGGGTCGGGCTTGGTCGGATAGCCTGCACGCTGACCGTATGCGGCGTCTGCCGCATCGGGCAGGAGCTGTGCGGTCAATCCCTTGACCATGTAATCCTGCTTGTTGGAAAGCACCGCGATGCGGATACCCCGGTCGTGCAGCGCGTGGACGACCGTATCCATGCCGGGATAGGTTTTATCGGTTTGCAGATAGGTTTCGGTATAGGTGCGGTTATAGTCGGCCAATACCGCGTCGATCTGTTCGTCGGAACGCGCGGATTCAGGCATGGCTCGGGTGACGAGCATCCGCGCACCGTTGTTGATGAAGGCTCTCAGCGCCGTCAGATCGTGCTCGGGATAGCCGAAGCGGCGCATGGTTGCGTTGAGTGCGGCCAGAATTGCGGGAAGGGTATCGGCAATCGTGCCGTCCAGGTCCAAAATCAAGGCTTTGTACATATGATTCTCCGCTGTTTGGGGTATAGTGGAAGGTAGCGTCAATCGAGCAGAGCCGCGTCCAGCTCGTCAATGAAATCGCGCAGCTTTTTGCGGTTGAGGGCGTAATAGATGCGGTTGGCATCTCGTTTGATCTCCACGAAGCCGCTCTCCATCAAAAGGGACATATGATGAGAGATGGTTGCGGTGGAAAGATCGAGCAAGGAAGCAAGCTGCTGGCCGTATTTGGGAGACTCCGCAAGCAGCTTGAGAATCTCAAACTTGCGCAGGTCACCGATGGTACGCAGCGTGCGGCAGAGCTTATCCTCAAGCGTAGAGGTCTGCGTGATTTCCTTCAGCGGTTCGAAGAGAACGCCGACGTAGAAGAAATCATCCTCCCGCTCATCCGAGAAATTCATCAGATAACGGGTGACGTTGCACATCATAATCGAAGGCTGGATATAGAGGGTGTCAATAGAAGGCGAGACCGTGATACCGTAATTCCGTTCAACGAAGTCTGCTCCGCCCAGGCTCAGCGGTTCATTGAGTGCCGAGAGAAACCAGCCGATATAATGCTTGACGATATCGTATTTTTCACGGTAGAGGCCCGAGGCTTCCTCCAGAATGTCGCAGAGGGCCGAGCGGAAGTGGTCAAATCCGTTGTAAAAGCGGCAGATTTCCCACTTTTCGTCGGCAGGGATATCTATCGTTTCCACAAAGGTGATAAACTCGCTGTAATTGGTGATTTCTCCGTCATAATCCTCGGGCGCAAATTCGCTCTCCAGCAGAGAGGTGAGATTGAGGAAGAAGACGGGCTTCGAAAGCTCACGGAGCGCCGTCAGGTCAACGGCCGGATTCGGCTCGGCACGGCGGCAGGCGTTATGAATCAAATAGAAGGCAAAGCAACCCTTCATGCCGCTGTGCCGACGGAAGAGAAAATCAAGCAGCCGCTCGTCGGCCGTGAGGTTGCGCACGACGTGCTCGGATAATTCAATAATGGCGTCGAAGCAGCTGTCCAGCACTTCGGTGTCAATGGCGAATTTCTTGAGAATGGCGTTTTTTAAATCGCGGCAGGATTCTCCGTTTCGGCTGTTGTAAAGCAGCATTGCGGTTTCGAAAATTAGGTTGGGTTCGCGGAGGAGTTTGATTTCCATATAGCGTTCTCCCATGATTTTATTATGATCAAAGGTAGTATATCACTCGTCTTGAATTTTGTCAAGCGTTTTCTTTTAATTTTTGTCAAACATTAGATGGGTTTGATGCGAAAAGCGGGGAGAACATTCGACGAACTGCAAAAACCACCATGTGAATTAGAAGCATATCAACGAAAAAGCATCGAAGTTGATCGTAGACGATCTTCGATAAAAGAAGCGGATGAAAAGTGGACTTTAGGCGAGAATCAATACAAATTTAATCAACGTCAAATAAATATTAGATGTATATCTTCCGTCTTGATGTTTGATGAATTTGAAATTTTCTGCGATGCAAATTTTACGAATACCGAATAACCATTGTGCATTTTCTCCCCGAAATGTGCAGATGAACGAAAAAAACGAAAAAAAAAGAAAAAATATCATGAAGATGACTATATGCGAAATTTGTTATATGTGGTATAATATATAATTATGAAATAAATCTATACGTAAAAGTGGGGAGACGAGAAGTTTGAAACGCGAAGATTTGCGCAATATTGCGATTATTGCACACGTAGATCACGGGAAAACCACTCTGGTTGACGAAATGCTGAAGCAGGGGGGCGTTTACCGCGAAAATCAGGCGACCGAAGAGCGCGTGATGGACAACAATGCGCTTGAGAAAGAGCGCGGCATTACGATTTTGGCTAAGAATACTGCCGTGCATTACGGAGACGTCAAAATCAATATTATCGATACGCCCGGCCACGCCGACTTCGGCGGTGAGGTTGAACGTATCCTGAAAATGGTCAACGGCGTTCTTCTTCTGGTTGACGCCGCTGAAGGACCGATGCCGCAGACACGCTTCGTGCTTCAGCGCGCGCTTGAGCTGAACCACCGCGTGATCGTCGTCATCAATAAGATTGACCGTCCCGACGCACGCCTTGAGGAGGTTGAGGAAGAGGTTCTTGAGCTGCTGATGGATCTGGATGCGACCGACGAGCAGCTGGACAGCCCGATGATCTTCTGCTCGGGACGTGCCGGCACGGCATCCCTCTCTCCCTTCCAGCCCGGTACCGACCTTAAGCCCCTCTTTGATACCATTCTGGAATATATGCCCGCCCCCGAGGGGGATGAGGAGGGTGAGCTGCAGCTGCTCGTTTCTTCCATTGACTATAACGATTACGTCGGCCGCATCGGTATCGGCCGCATTGAGCGCGGCATGATCCGCCAAAATCAGGCCGCAATGGTCACCAACTTCCACTCGGGTATGACCCCGAAGCAGACCAAGATCGTCTCGCTTTATCAGATCGACGGTTTGACTCGTGTTCCGGTCACCGAGGCAAAGGTGGGCGACATTGTCTGCTTCTCGGGCGCTGAGGATATCACGATCGGTGATACCATCACCTCGCTTGCCTGCCCCGAGCCGCTGGAATTCGTCAAGGTCAGCGAGCCGACCATGGAGATGACCTTCTCGGTCAATGACTCTCCCTTTGCCGGACGCGAGGGCAAGTTCGTTACCTCGCGTAAGCTGCGTGAGCGCCTGTATCGCGAGCTGCTCAAGGATGTTTCCCTGCGTGTGACCGACGGCGAGACGACCGATAGCTTTAAGGTTGCGGGACGCGGTGAGATGCACCTGTCGATTCTGATCGAAACCATGCGCCGCGAGGGCTATGAGCTGACCTGCTCGATGCCCCACTTGCTTTTCCGCGAAATCGACGGCCAGAAGCACGAGCCGATGGAGAAGGTTTCGGTTGACGTGCCGGGTGATTACGTCGGCCCCGTTGTCGAGGAGCTCGGCCGCCGTAAGGGCGAGCTGCTTGAAATGACGCCGAACAGCACCGGTACGCGTATGCGCATCGAATATATGATTCCCGCACGCTGTCTGATCGGTTATCGCGCCATGTTTATGAATGCAACCCGCGGCGAGGGGATTATCAACTCGATTTTTGCGGGCTACGCGCCCTATCGCGGCGATATTGCCCTGCGCTATACGGGCTCGCTTGTCGCAAGTGAGGACGGCGAGACGACCTCCTACGGCCTTTACAACACGCAGGAGCGCGGCTCAATGTTTATCGGTCCAGCTACCCCCGTTTACGAGGGGATGATTGTGGGTGAGAACCCCAAGGGCGGTGACATTGCGGTCAACCCCTGCAAGAAAAAGCAGCTGACGGCAATCCGTTCTGCAGGTGCCGACGAGGCACTTCGTCTGGTCACGCCGGTTGTCTTCTCGCTGGAGGAGGCCATCGAATTCATTGCCGATGACGAGTTGATTGAAATTACCCCCAAGAGCATTCGTCTGCGTAAGCGCATTCTGAACACCGAGCTTCGTCTGAAGGCGGAGAGCCGCCGCAAGAAGGGCGAGGCATAAAACGCATATACAAAAATATGAAAGATTTTTTGTGTGAAAAGGAAGCCTTGCGCTTCCTTTTCCCGATTGACGGCGACTGTCTCAATGCGCGGGACGGGACCGTCGACGGGAATGGACTAACCGTTCGAGTTGCGCTTGCCGCACCTATCGGCGCGCGGGTGACGGTGAACGGCGTCACGGCGGAGGAGAATGCGCCGGGCCAATACGGTCTTGCCCTTGCCCTGCCCGTGGGACGAACGGTACTCAAGGCTGACTGTGGGGATCTGACCGCTGAAATTGCCGTCTTCCGGTTGCGGAACGCTGTGGGCAAATACCGTCTTTCGGTGGATGATAATATTTTGTTTTTGGCGGATATTACGGCAAAGCGTGACGTGTATAGGTCGATTTTCGATAATCCCTATCTTGCGCTGTACCGTGAGGCGCACGAAAAATACGGTGCAAAGGTGCATCTGAACCTCTTCTATGCTTACGACGAGATGGCAATACAGCGCTTTGGCGCTCACAGTGAGCCGTTTGATCTCTCCATGGTAACCGACCGTTTCCGCGATGAGTGGGCGGCGAATGCCGATTGGCTCAGACTTGGATTCCATTCGCGTACTGAGCTTCCGGGCAGTCCCTATCGTTCCGACGCCGCGGAGGAGATTGCGGCCGATTTCCTCGCCGTCAAGCGGGAGGTCGAACGGTTTGCCGGTCCTCTGTCCTTTGCGGCAGAGGAAACGACGGTGCATTGCGGCTCGGCTGACGAAGAGGCGGTTTCCGCACTTCGCAGACTCGGCGTGCGTACGCTGGCCGGTTTTTTTGAGCTCAACCGCATGGGGCGGCCGAGTGTATCCTATTACGCTACCCCCGCCCTTGCACTGCACGTCGGTGAGCGGGATTTCTGGTACGATTGTGAGACCGATATGCGCTTTGCGCGCATCGACCGCGTGCTCAACGTGGGTGAGCTTGCGGATAATATGCGGCTGATCGAGGACGTTGCCGCGCACCCCGGACGCGGAGGCTTTGTGTCGATTATGATCCACGAGCAGTATTTTTACTCCGACTACATCCGCCATCTTCCCGATTATGCCGAACGTATTCTGGCCCCCTGCCGTTATCTGGCCGAGCAGGGCTACACGGGTGCGTTCCTGTGTGAAATTGAATAAAAGAAAAGACCGCAGGATATCCGAAAGGATGTCCTGCGGTCTTTTTCTTTATTCTTCGCCGTTCTGTTCGGCGTCGAGCTCAAGGTATTTCTCAAAGAGTGCGGTCAGCGTATCCAGCGCATTTTCGTTCTGACGCAGGCGGAGGCTGATGTAGGCCTCAGCGGCACTGACGAAGCGGAGTCTGCCGGCGTAGTCATCGGCCAGTTCCGACCAAAGGGCAAGATCGGTCTCACACGGAAGGATACGAACCTCGTCTCCGTGCTGCGCGATCTTTTTCATGCCGGCCTTCTGTGCCAGCGCGCGGATAAGCGCGATGCGCAGGAGGTTGTCGGCAGGGCGGGGGGGCTCGCCGAAGCGGTCGATCAGCTCGTCACCGATATCGTCGAGGTCAAGCGATGTTTCGATGAGTGCGATACGGCGGTAGAGATCCATGCGCTGTGCCGAGGATTTGACGTAACGCTCGGGAAGATAGGCGTCGTAGCTGAGATCGACCGTGCATTCGACCTTGGGGGCACTCTTCTCTCCCTTCTCCTCAAGGACGGCGTCGTTGAGGAGCTTGAGATAGAGATCGTAGCCGATTGCGTCCAGATGCCCGTGCTGTTCGGCACCGAGGAGATTGCCCGCGCCGCGGATTTCCATATCACGGAGAGCGATGCGGAAGCCTGCGCCGAATTCGGCGTTGTCGCGGATGGCTTCAAGGCGCTTGGTGGAGATTTCGGAGAGCGTTTTCCCTTTGCGGTAGGTGAAATAGGCATAGGCCCGGCGTGAGGAGCGTCCCACGCGGCCGCGAAGCTGATGCAGCTGAGAGAGACCGAAGTGATCGGCCTGTTCGACGACGAGGGTATTGGCATTCGGGACGTCGACGCCCGTTTCAATGATGGTGGTGCTGACGAGGATGTCGGTTTCCCCCGTCAGAAGCGACTGCCAGATATCCTCAAGCGTTTCCTTGTCCATCTTGCCGTGCGCGACCGTGATGTTGGCATCGGGGAGTGCCTCGGCCAGCCGTCCTGCCACCTGATAGATCGACTCGATGGCGTTGTGCAGATAAAAGACCTGGCCGCCGCGGCGAAGCTCGCGGCGAAGCGCCTCGTGGATGATCATGTCGTCGTGCTCAAGCACGTAGGTCTGCACGGGGAGTCGGTCACCCGGCGCTTCGTCGAGGATAGAGATGTCGCGCAGGCCGCCCATTGCCATGTTCAGCGTGCGGGGAATGGGGGTGGCGGTCAGCGTGAGGACGTCAACGTTGTCGGCGAGCTGCTTGAGCTTTTCCTTCTGTGCCACGCCGAAGCGCTGCTCCTCGTCGATGATCAAGAGACCCAGATCGCGGAACCTGACGTCCTGGGAGAGCAGACGGTGGGTGCCGATGATGAGATCGGTCTCGCCGCGCGCAAGCTTGCGCAGAGAGTGGTCGATCTGCTTTGGGGTGCGGAAGCGGGAGAGCATATCGATGCGTACGGGAAAGGCGCGCATACGGGAGATGGCAGTCTGATAGTGCTGGAGTGCGAGGATGGTGGTGGGCACGAGAATGGCAACCTGCTTGCCGGCGAGAATGGCCTTGAAGGCGGCACGGAGTGCAACCTCGGTTTTGCCGAAGCCAACGTCGCCGCAGAGCAAGCGGTCCATCGGGACGTGATTCTGCATATCCCCCTTGATGTCGGCGATGGCACGGAGCTGGCAATCGGTCTCGACGTAGTCGAAGGCCTCGTCAAACTCGCGCTGGCATTCGTCGTCGGGCGGGAAGGCGTAGCCGGCACGGCGCAGGCGTGCAGCGTAGAGGGCGATCAGATCCTTGGCCATATCCTTGACCGCTGCCTTGGCCTTGGCCTTGGCGCGGTCCCATTCGCCGCCGCCGAAGCGGGAGAGCTTGAGCTGTCCGTCATCGGCATGAGCGCCGATATATTTGGAGACCATATCCAGCTGATTGACCGGAAGGAAGAGCTTATCCTTGCCCGCATAGCGGATGTTGATATAATCGCGGGAGACTCCGTCCACGGTTAAGTTTTCAATGCCCATATACTGGCCGATACCGTAGGAGGCGTGAACCACGTAATCCCCCACCTGCAGGTCGGCGTAGGACATGATCTGTTCACCGGCGTTTTTGTGTGCCTTGCGGCGCTTCAGTCCGCCCGCAAGACGGGATTTGGTGCTTCGAAGCTCGGGGTCGGTGGTCAGAAGTGCGATGCGGGGCGTGGGCAGCTCGTAGCCGCCGATGAAGCTTTCGCGCAGGAGCATAACGGTGCCGCGGGGCAGGGAGGCGACATCGAGCTGACTGCCGTCGCCTGCCGCGGCGGCAGAGATTCCCTTCTCGCCGAGCAGGGTAAGCAGATTGCGCACGGCGCTGTCGTTTTCGCAGAGGAGAAGAATGCGGTAATCGGCGGCGACGTACTGTGCCAGATCCTCGCAGAGCAGAGGGAAGTTTTCGGCGTAGGAAACGGTTTGCTTGGAGCGGAAGCCGAAAAGACCGCCCAGCCGCCGCCCGGCCATGCCGCCGCCGAAGGTGTCAAAATGTACCGTAACCGAACGGGCGCAGTAGTCGTCAAACACCTCGGCGTCATGTCCGTATTCGGCGTATTTTGGTGAAATCATGCCGTTCTCGAGCAGATCAATGACGCTCTGGTCATTGTGCCAGGAGGAGGCGTTGAGACGGTCGTGTACGCCTGCCGTGTCGCGGATGAAGCAAAGGCCTGCCGCACCGCCGGGAGCGTTTGCCGTGAGATAATCGAGCAGACAGCTCTTCTCGGGATAGACGAGAGAAATGTATTTGTCAAGGAAATGCAGCTCGCCGTTTCCGTCAATGGCGGCAAGCTCGCCTGTCAGTGCCTCCTTGGCGGTGGAATCCTTTGCCATGGCGGCAAGCGCGGCGACGGCGCGGCGGATGCGGGGACGCATATCGGCGCGGCAAAGCAGCTCGCGGGCGGGCGGAAGCTCGGCGGCGGTGATGTTTTCGGTGATGCGTTGGGTTTCGGGGTCGAAGATGCCCATGCGGTCGATCTCATCTCCGAAAAGCTCGATGCGGAGGGGGTGTGCACCGTAAATCTGCTCGCCGTCGGTGTCGGTAAAGCGGCCGCGGGGCGGGAAGACGTCAAGAATACCGCCGCGTACGGCAAACTGTCCCGCACTCTCGACCTGCTCAACCCGGGCGTAGCCGGCGGCAACGAGTGACTCGGCGATGGCGGAGGGCTCGATGACGGTAGAAAAGTCAAGCCGCAGGGTGGACGCGCGAAGATGCTCGGGGGGGACGGTGTAGCCGAGAGCGGCATCGGGGGTGGTCAGCACGACGTCATAGTCACCCTCGAGAATGCCGAAAAGAACGCCTACCCGCTCCTGCTCGGTCTCGTGTGAGGCGACGATATTATACAGATTGAGGTCGCGCGCGCCGAAGAATGCGGCACGCAGACCGAAATTTTCAAACAGACGGCAGAGCCGGACGGCCTCGCGCTCCTCGGCACAGACCATCAGCACGGGAAG
>JAZODX010000117.1:0-6887 GCA_045597265.1 Eubacteriales bacterium
CAGTCCCTCTGCCTCAAGATCGGCCACGATCTGCTTGCGTGCCGCAAAGCGATCCATGCCCTCGTACTTTCCGCCGTTTTCGTTGATGCAGCCCTTGTCATCAAGGATGATGATGTTCTCAAGGTTATGGCGCAGACCGGTCTCATAGTCATTGGGGTCGTGTGCGGGGGTGATCTTTACGCATCCGGTACCGAAGTCGCGGTCGACGTTCTCGTCGGCAACAACGGGGATCTCACGGCCGACCAGCGGCAGTACCAGCGTGCGGCCGACCAGATCCGCATAGCGCTCGTCATCGGGTGCAACGGCAACGGCGGTGTCGCCCAGCATGGTCTCGGGGCGGGTGGTGGCGACCACGACGAACTCGCCGGGCTTGTCCTTGATGGGATAGCGGATGTGCCAGAAGGCACCCTCAATCTCCTTGTGCTCAACCTCGGCGTCCGAGAGGGCGGTGATGCAGTGCGGGCACCAGTTGGTGATGCGCAGACCGCGGTAGATCAGCCCCTTGTTGTAAAGCTGAACGAAAACCTTCTTGACGGCGGCCGAGAGGGTCTCGTCCATCGTGAAGCATTCGCGGGACCAGTCGCAGGAGGAGCCGAGCTTTTTGAGCTGGCTGATGATGCGTCCGCCGTACTTTTCGCGCCATGCCCAGACGCGTTCAAGGAAGGCCTCGCGGCCGAGGTCGTGACGGGTCAGTCCCTCGTTCTTGCGGAGCTCCTCCTCAACCTTGATCTGGGTTGCGATGCCGGCGTGGTCGGTGCCGGGGACCCAAAGGGTGCTGTAGCCCTGCATCCGCTTATAGCGGACGAGGATATCCTGCAGGGTGTTGTTGAGCGCGTGGCCCATGTGCAGCTGACCCGTGACGTTCGGGGGCGGGATAACGATCGAAAAGGGCGGCTTGTTGTCGGTGGGATCGGCCGTGAAATAGCCCTTCTCACACCAGTTCGCATAAATGCGATCCTCAAATTCCGCCGGGCTGTAGGTTTTCGGCAGTTCGTGTGTCATGGTAAAACTCCTTGTATTTGTTGAATATTTATTTTTGAAAAGAAAAAACTCCCCGCCCGGGACAACGGTCCTCAGGGCGCGGAGGCGCGGTACCACCTGATTTCGTGCCGAATCGGCACGCACTCTTGTGCGCGTAACGGGCGCAGCCGTCGATCCTTAAGGGGGAACCGTTCGGGATCGCCGCTCAGAGGCGACCTTCAGCCTGCCGTGACCGCGGCGCTCACACTGTCCGCCGTTCGCTTTGGGTTCGGTTCGGGCTTACTCATCCTCTTCGTTGCGTTTCTTTTGCATACAAAAACAGTATACCACACGAGGACGGGGTTTGTCAAGGGATGGCGGTGATTTTTCGCCGCCCGACGGGCATTTTCCTTGACAAGCGGGGAAGGAAATGGTATCATGAAAACAGACGGGGATTGCGGGCAATAAGGCTCCCCCTTTGAGGGAGCTGTCATCGAAGGTGACTGAGAGGGCTTTTCTTTCGCAGAGGAGTATCCTCCCGCCGCCCCCACTCCGTCACGGCAAAGAGAGGGCATTCTCTCACCGAATGACGGATTTACCTCTTTCCAAAGGAGAAAATTATGCCGAAAAAGGTTTTTCTTGAAATTACCAATGCGTGCAATCTCGCCTGTACCTTCTGTCACGGGACGCGGCGGGAGATTCGCTATCTTTCCCGCGCCGAGTTTTTGCGCGCGGCGGAGGAGCTTCGCCCGTTTGCCGACTATCTTTATTTTCACCTGATGGGTGAGCCCCTTCTGCATCCCGAGCTTGCCGAATTTCTTGCCATTGCAGACAGACTCGGCTTCCGCGTGATCCTCACCACCAACGGCACGCTGCTCTCACGCCGCCGCGAGATTCTGCTCGATGCGCCCGCGCTCCACAAGGTCAGCATCTCCCTGCACGCCTATGAGGCGAATGCAAGCGGCATCCCGCTTGAGCGCTATCTTGCCGATTGCTTTTCCTTCTGCGCCGACGCCGCCGCGCGTGGGATTATCGCTGTGATGCGGCTCTGGAACCTCGGCGGCGCCGACTCGCTCAATCCGCTGATTCTGCGGCAGATGCACGCGTTTTTTGATGAGGGAGACGCGGTGTGGAAGGAGATTTATTCGGGCAGCAAAATCAGAGAGAGGGTTTTCCTCGAATGGGGGGAGCGCTTTGCCTGGCCCGATCTCGACGCGCCGCCCGTCGGCGAAAATCACGGCTGTTACGGCTTGCGCGATCAGGTCGGCGTGCTCAGTGACGGGACGGTCGTTCCCTGCTGCCTGGATGCTGACGGCGCGATTGCGCTCGGTAATCTCTTCTCGGCTCCGCTTAGCGAAATTCTCGCCTCCCCCCGCGCCGAAGCCCTGCGGACGGCACTTGAGTGCCGCCGCGTGACCGAGCCGCTCTGCCTGCGCTGCGGCTATGCACACGCCAAGCAATATTGATTGGCGGAAGGGGTGAATATGTTTTCCACAGCCTGTGGAAAAACCTGTGGAAATGGGGATGTGCCGCGAAAAATCGACCCTTTTCGCTGTGGAAAACCCAATTTTGGGGGCGCTTTTCGGTGGAAAATTCAAAGATTATTTACACGATTCACCGAAAAAGACTTGTCTCTTTGCGCGATGTTTGATATAATAAAAAAGATGATACTTTTCAATAAAAAAGGAGAAATCCGATGAATTATTCTGCTCTGCTCGAATCAATCACAGCCGGCCGGCTGGATGCGGCCATTGCTCCGCTGTATGGGGACGCGATTGACGCTCGCCGTGCCCGCCTTGCCGAGACCGTCCGCAAATTCGGGGAAATTTTCGGTACCGACGGCGAGCTGATGCTGATCTCGGTTCCCGGCCGATCCGAGCTCTCGGGCAATCATACCGACCATAACCGCGGCTGTGTCATCGCTGCGTCGATCGACCTCGACATCGTTGCCGTCGTGCGCGCCCGTCGGGATATGATGGTTTGCATCAAAAACGAGGGCTTCGGCGAGGAGACGGTTGATCTTGCCGCCTACACCGAGCCCGATGAGGCACGGTTTTTCACCTCTGCGTCCCTGATTGCCGGCATGGCCGCGCAGTTCCGCGCCGCAGGGCACGCCGTCGGCGGCTTTGACGCCTATACCGTCTCGAACGTTTTCCGCGGATCGGGTCTTTCCTCCTCGGCCGCCTTTGAGGTGACCATCGGCGCTATCCTCTCTCATCTCTTCAACGGCGGTGCCGTGGACAACGTTACGGTTGCGCGCATGGCGCAGACTGCCGAAAATCGCTTCTTCGGTAAGCCCTGCGGACTGATGGACCAGGTTGCCTGTGCGCACGGCGGTATCGTGGCCATTGATTTTGCCGACGCCGCCGCGCCGGTGATTACCCCCATCGGCTTTGACCTCTCGGGGGCGGGCTATGCGCTCTGCATCGTCAACACCGGAGGCAATCACGCCGATCTCAACGAGGATTACGCTTCGGTTCCCGCCGAGATGAAGGCGGTTGCCGCCGCGCTCGGCAAAACGGTTCTGCGTGAGACGGACGAGGAGGCCTTCATGACCGCCATTCCCGCTCTGCGCGAGCAGACGGGCGACCGCTCCATTCTGCGCGCCCTTCATTTCTTTGCCGAGAACAAGCGCGTGCGGTCCCAGACCGAGGCGCTCTGCCGCGGAGACCTTGCGGCCTTCCTTGACGGCGTGCTCTCCTCGGGTCGCTCCTCCTTCTGCTATCTGCAGAACGTTTACACCAATCAAAACGTCGCTGAGCAGGGGCTTTCGCTTGCTCTCGCCGTCACCGAGCGCACGCTCGGTGCGTGCGGCAATGCGGCGTGGCGGGTTCACGGCGGCGGCTTTGCCGGTACCATCCAGGCCTTCGTTCCTGCGGCTGAGACCGCACGCTACACGGCCGCGATGGACGCCGTCTTCGGAGAAGGCGCCTGCCACGTGCTCCACATTCGCCTCGTCGGTGCCGCGCGGATTGCCTGACTTGGCAGGATTTAAGGAAATATCATTATGTCGAAAAAGAAGAAAAAATCGCTCGCGCGCCGTCGGGAAAAGGAAGTGACGCCCCAGCAGCAGCTGAAGCGTCAGCTCAAGGCGATGAACTGGCGTCTGCTCGGCGTTCTGGCGCTGAACACTCTGATCCTCTTTGTTCTTTACTACACGCTGGTCGAAATGGATTACTTCGTCTACGTTTTCCCCGTCTACGGTGCCGCTCTGCTGATTCTGATCTGTGCATATCTGATCTATAACCGCGGCCTGGTTCCCCAGAGCCTCACGAAAGAACAGCTTCCCGCCGACTGGGACGAGCGAAAAAAAGACGAGTTTCTGGCCGACGCCGCCCGCCGTATCCGTCGCTCCAAGTGGATGCTGACCATCATCTTTCCGCTCTGTCTCGTCTTTGCCTTTGAAATTATCAACGTCCTTCTGCTTGACGTCTGGAGAAACGCATAATGCAGCCCTTCATCTGTAATCTCTACTCCGGCTCTCGCGGAAACGCGACCCTCATCCGCGCCGGCGGGTCTACTATCCTTATTGACGCCGGCCGCTCGGCGCGTGCACTGACCCGTGCGCTTTCGGATTTTGGAGTCGCTCCCGGGGAAATCGATGCGATTTTCCTTACGCACGAGCACACTGACCACACCGCCGCGCTTGCGGTTTTCTGCCGCACGCATCCCATTCCCGTTCATATCACCGAGCCGTCCGCGCCCCGGCTCACCGCCGAGCCGTCGGTTGCTGTCTGTGCCGTTCTGCATCCCCTTCTGTATACGGTGGAGCTGGGCGGTCTGCGCGTTCGTTCCTTCGTCACGCCGCACGACAGCGCCGCCTGCGTGGGCTTCCGCATCGCGTACGACGGCGGCGAGATCGGCTATGCGACCGACGTGGGGCATATCTCGGACAGCGTGCGCGACGGTCTGCTCGGCTGTGACACCGTGGTGCTTGAATGCAATCACGACCCCGATATGCTCCGCTTCGGCCGTTATCCGGCCGAGCTGAAGCGACGGATTGCCTCCCGCTTCGGCCATCTGTCGGGTCCCGACTGCGCCGCCTTTGCCGAGGAGCTGGCCGATGCGGGGATGCGCGCGCTGATGCTGGCTCATCTCTCGGAGGAAAACAATACACCCGATACGGCATATGCCGAGCTGTGCGGTACGCTGGGTCCTCGCCTGTGCGAGAACGGCGGCACGCTGACGCTCGCCATTGCCGCACCTGATGCGTCGGTCGTTCTCTGCGGTGACCCGCACGGTGCAAACGAAAGGTAATTTTATGCTGCAGCTGAAAATCATCACCGTCGGCACGCTCAAGGAGAGCTATCTCCGCGAGGCGGCTGCCGAATATACCAAGCGCCTCGGTGCCTACTGCCGCCCCGAGATTATCTCGCTCAAGGAAGCGCGCCTGCCGGACGATCCGTCTCCTGCGCAGATCTCCTCTGCCCTGCGCGAGGAGGCTGAGCGGATTCTTGCCGCCATACCGCCGCGCGCGATGAAGATCGCGCTCTGCATTGAGGGCAAGCAAACCGATTCGCCGGGCCTTGCCGCCCTGCTTGAGCGCGGTGCGGCCGAGTCGGGCTGTATCTGTGCCGTCATCGGCTCCTCGCACGGGCTGGATGAATCGGTCAAGGCGGCCTGTGCACATCGGCTATCCGTCTCGAAGCTGACCTTCCCCCATCAGCTGATGCAGGTCATTCTGCTTGAGGCCTTCTACCGTGCGCTTTCCATCTCGCACGGGGGGAAGTATCACAAATAATCTGTCCAAAGGGATTAATTTATGCACGAAAGAGTTAAACAAATTTTGCAGCATCTCCTGCCGCTTCTTCTGATGCTTTGCATCTGCACGGCAGCTATGCTCCTTTATGCCGGCTTTTCGGACGGATCGATTTCTCTTCCGCCCGACGGGACGGATACGCCGGGATCTCTGCCCGAGGAAACCAAGTCGCCCGAGCAGGCGGCGCTGGAGTCCCAGCTGGCGGGGCTGTCGACCGGAGACAAGATCAGCGGGATTCTCGTTCCTCCGACGGTGAGCGGTACCGAGACCGCCGTTCCGAGCGTGCTCGCATATCCCGTGCTTGGTGACGGGGATACCGTTTCCTACGCCGACTGGCACGAGGGAATGCAGTTCGTCCGCGTTCCGCTGGACGCGGCCGGCTTTACACCGCAGAACCGCCTGGTTACCGGAACGAAAACCGTCTTTTTCAACCGCACTCTGCGTTACGAGGAGGATGGCGAGCGCTTCACATACGAGGACAGCGCCACTGCCGACCGTATGGCCGTTGAGCTCTACGGCGGTTATATCATTGCAGATCTCGGCAACGGCACGCTGGCGCTGGCCAACAGCGACGGTACGCCGATCGGCCGCTACAGCTACGGTGATCTTATCCCCGCATATCTGCGCGACAGCGAGGATCATCCGCTTTTCCGCGTCACACAGCCCGATGAGACGGTCGTCTACTATTATCTGGATGACACCGGAGCACTGGTGAAGAGTGACTACGATCCCGAGGTCGACTCGCGCGGCCTTTCTTTTGATTATACCCCCGATTACGGTAAGAGTGACAACCATCTTGAGCCCAAGCCGGTTTCGGTCGAGGAGAAGGTCGTGGATCAGCTTGACCGGAACAATTGGTATGCGCTCAGCTCGATCGATCACGAGCTGGCCGAAGCCGTTTACCTTATTGATCCCGTATTTGCCGATAAAATCGCGGGACAGAATCCCCGCTTTGCACGGGAGCTGAAGGCTGTGATTCTCCGCTATCAAATGACCGACGCACCCGAAGAAACGACGGCTGCACCCGAAGAAACGACGGCTGCGCCCGAGGAAACGACGGTTGCGCCCGAGGAAACGACGGCTGCGCCTGAGGAAACGACGGCTGTGCCTGAGGAAACGACGGCTGCGCCCGAGGAAACGACGGCTGCGCCCGAGGAAACGACGGCCG
>JAZODX010000118.1:0-2968 GCA_045597265.1 Eubacteriales bacterium
GCGGCGAAGCAGAACCGTGTTTTCCTTGAATGCCATGCGCTTTACCTGGTCCTTTACGGAATAGGTAAGGTAAACGCCGTCCTCGCTCTCACCGTTAAAGGGATTAACGGTCATAAGCAGGGTACGCTTTCTGTATTTTAACTCCTTTGTGACAAGTCCGCCGGCAAATCCGGAGGGCCAACGGTCCTCGTCGTAAAGCCATGCGAGCATATTGTCACGCTTTGCCTTATTTACGCAGGACGCAACGAGATCCATGAACTTCTCGCCCATGTACTCTGTCTTCATACCGTTGCGAACGTGCATATGGAAGCCGCCGAAGCCCATCTCGCGCAGCGTATCAATCTGCCAGAGAAGCTCCTCTTCCTCAAGCTCGCAGTTCCACGCCCAGAAGGGCGTGCCGCGATATTCGCAGGTGGGGTTCTTAAAGAGCTCAAGCGAAAGCTCTTTGTCTCGGTTTCTGGGATAAAGCATTTTGGGTACCTCTCTTTGCTTAAAATTCATTCGGTTTGAAAAACAAATGCAATTTTCTCTGCAAGCGACATTCGTATTTTTTATAAAAATATCATAGCCTTAAACATTGGGGCAATTATAACATGGCTGTTTGAAAAAGTAAACCCGATTGCGATAAAAAGATAAAAATTATGGTGAAATTGATAAAAAAATCAACTTTTGCTAACCACCTGTGCTAAAAAATCAACTTATTGAGATACACCTGCACGATTCGGCTTGATCAATGACGGTGAAGTATGTTAAAACACAAATATACGAATAGTAGACGGAAACATTTTTCTTTTATCCCAAAGTGCCATGCTGATGCGAGGTGCTTTTTTTGTTTTTGGTGGGGTACGGTGGGGCAGCTGTTGCAAAACGAGGAAATATGTCGAGAAGGTCGAGACATGGAAGGAAATAAAAGAACAGGAAGAAAAAGGAAAATATGGATAAATTATTACAACCAAAACCTTAAATGTAAAATAATTACAGGAAATATTTGGTAATTTGCGACGAAAAAATAAAATTTTTTTATGAAATTGTAACAAACCCCTTGCAATTTGGTGTAGGGGTGCGTTATAATATAACCATAGTGGGGGAAGATGGCGGCGGATGGTGCCAAATGTTGAATAGAACCACGAGAAAACCGTCCAAATCCCATCTTTTCCGGTTTTGTTTTGCCCCATCGGGTATATCGATAAAAATAATGAAGAAAAAAGGAGGTGCAGCGGATGCTGTTCGGCGAGTTCAAACACGCGGTAGATGCAAAAAACCGTCTTTTTATCCCGGCAAAGTTCCGTGAACAGCTTGGCGAGAGTTTTATCGTTATCCGCAGTACCAATGAGGACGAGCATTATTTATCGGTATATTCTCAGGAGGGATGGGCGGATATCCAGGCAAGACTGGCTGACCAGCCCCGCCTGAAAACCAGAAATATCAATCGCTTCTGGGGACGAAACGGTCTTGAGGTAACCCCCGACTCACAGGGGCGTATTCTTTTAACCCAGGCGCTGATCGAATATACAGGTCTGGAAAAGACTGCCGTGATTATCGGCTGCGGCCGTTATGCCGAGATTTGGTCGGAGAGTGCATATGAACGCCTGATCGCAGAAGAGGATGCCGCCGCATACGAGCGCGAGCTGCTCGATATGGGCGTATAACGGGGCAGGCGTATGGAACTGAATTTTTCTCACCGTTCGGTTTTGCTTGACGAGTGTATCGAAGGGCTTGCCATCCGTCCCGACGGGATATATGTGGACGGAACCGCAGGCGGAGGCGGGCACAGCTTCGCGATTGCTTCGAAACTGACAACCGGCCGCTTGATTGCCATTGACCAGGATGAGGCCGCCATTGCCGCGGCATCGGCCAGACTGGCCCCGCTCGGTGAACGGGCGACGGTTGTGCGGGATAATTTCCGGCACATCGCCGACGTTTGTGCCGATCTCGGTATAGACGGCATAGACGGGGTGCTGATGGACCTCGGTGTATCCTCCTATCAGCTGGACACGCCCGAGCGCGGATTCTCCTATCAGGCCGACGCACCGCTCGATATGCGCATGGACCGCAGAGGAAGCAAGAGCGCGTATACCGTGGTAAATGAATACAGCGAGGAAGAAATTAAACGAATCCTCTTTGAATACGGCGAGGAGCGCTATGCTCCCCGCATTGCCGCCCGTATTGCCGCGGCACGTGCGGACAAGCCGATTGAAACGACGGGAGAGCTGGTTGCACTGATTAAGGCCGCCATTCCCGCTAAAGCGCGCGAGGAGGGACATCATCCCGCCAAACGCAGCTTTCAGGCAATCCGCATTGAGGTCAATGCCGAGCTTGACGTGATCGCGCCTGCGATTGAAGCGGCCGCCAATCTGCTTCGTCCCGGCGGGCGGATCGCCATTATCACCTTCCATTCGCTTGAGGATCGAATCGTCAAGCAAACCTTTTCCCGACTTGCCGCCGGATGCACCTGTCCGCGTGATTTTCCGGTGTGTGTCTGCGGAAACAAGCCGACGCTTGCTACGGTCGGGCGGAAGCCCATTCTGCCGAGCGAGGCAGAGTTGAATGAAAATCCCCGCTCCCGAAGCGCAAAGCTTCGGGTTGCCGAAAAACTGTCGCATGACGACGCAACACCGAGAAAGGAGCACCGCGCATGAATCAACACTCTTATTCTACAGGCGCGTACAGTCCCGCCGGTCGGGTGCCGACCGATCTTCCCATTGAGGAACTGCTCCGTGCGCGGTTTGCCAACCGCGGCCTGGGTGCTGTCAGCGTCAGCGCGGCCAAACAGGCGCAGACGCGTCGGATGACGCAGCCCGGCCCTCGCCCGTCTGCGGGTACACCGCGGCCGGCATCGCTCGCTCCGCGGCAGAAAAGTGCTCGTTCGGGTGCGGCTGCCGCAAAGCCGCGCGCCATCACCGAATCTCGCCCGCACATTTCACAGAAGGTGCCACTGTATGAAGTCAAAGCGGCGCACCGTATGCCC
>JAZODX010000119.1:0-7055 GCA_045597265.1 Eubacteriales bacterium
TATGCGTCCTTATTCTCGGACTTTGCCTCGATGGTGGAATCCGCGATCACAAGGTTCTTGAAGTAACCGTCGGTAACCACGTAGCCGAAAAGTCCGCTGTAGATCGAATCAGCATCGGTGCTGATTTTGATGCCCGAAACGGTATAGCCCTTACCGTCAAAGCTGCCCGCAAAGGCAGAGGTGGCTGCTTCGTTGCCCTTCACAAACACGCCGATGGGCGTCCATTCGCGTTTTGCAAGGTCAATATCGCCGCCAAGGACAAAATGCTTACCCGCATAGGTGTCTGCCTTGGTCGCAACCTGCTTTGCCAGATAGGCAAGCTGAGCACCGGTTTCGATCACATAAGGATCAGCCTCCGTGCCGCTGCCGCCCGCAAAGGATTTTGCTACGGTCCCATCCCAAGCGTCAGCAGCAGAGACGCCGATAACCGCGAGAGAAAGGAGCATCGACATGATCACGACGAGTGCTAAAAACTTTTTCATTGATTTAACTCCTTTTATGTGAAATTTTTATAGAAATTCCATATTCATTGTACACGATTTCGGCGTTTTTTTCCTCTACTCTACCCTTTCGTTTTCTCTTCTTTTTTGCTATATATTGAAGGATATTCCCTTGATTTTGCTAAAAAATGCTGAAATTTTTTCTATCAACATGATCAAAGGGATAAAATTTGATCTCAAATTACCATCGCACACCGCATACAAGGTGGAAAAACTTCCAATAATAAAAAGCACCGCCGAGCATAACGCAAGTGCTATGCTCAGCGGTGACGTTGATTGATGTTGGGACAAGTGATATATCCCGTACAGATCCGGGAAGCTTCTCCTTACCGATAGATCTTCGCAAGTCCTCCCTCGGAGGTTTCGCGATAACGGTGGGAAAGATCAATGCCGGTTTCGTACATGGTCTGCACAACGACGTCGAAGGATATTTTTCTTGTTTCCGAGAGGAAATTGGCAAGCGAGAGCGCATTGATGGCGCGCATGGCGGCAACGGCGTTGCGCTCGATGCAGGGAATCTGCACGAGGCCGCAGATCGGGTCGCAGGTAAGCCCCAGATGATGCTCGAGGGCAACCTCGGCGGCGTATTCGATCTGATCGATACTCATCTCGTGCAGCTCGCACAGCGCGGCGGCGGCCATGGAGCAGGCGGTGCCGATCTCAGCCTGGCATCCGCATTTCGCCCCCGAGATCGAGGCGTTCTGTTTAATCAGATTGCCGATCAATCCGCCGACCGCCAGTGCGCGGATGATCTGCATATCCGAAAAGCCTTTCTTTTCCTGCATATATTTGAGCACGGCAGGCAGGACGGCACAAGCGCCGCAGGTGGGCGCGGTGACGATGGTTCCGCAGTCGGCGTTCTGCTCGCTTGCGGCAAAGGCATAGGCACAGACGATGCGGTTTTCCCGCGTCTCGCTGCTCTCGTCAATATGCCGCTGGTTGAAGAGATACTGTGCCTTCCGCTCGACGCCAAGTCCCCCCTCGAGTACGCCGCGGCGGGTCAGGCCGTCATGGATTGCCTCGTTCATGACCTTCCAGATATGCAGAAGGAAGGACTTGATTTCCTCTCCCTCGTAGGCAAAGACGTAGTCCGAGAGGCGCATATTGCGGTCCTTGCAGTATTCGGCAATCTCGCCGAACGAATTCTCCCGATATACCTCCGGCTCGGCCAGATCGGCTCTTCCCTCAATGGAGATCGCGCCGCCCCCGACCGACATCACGCGCATCCGTGCCGTTTCCTTGCCCGACGCGTCGTAGGCGAAAAGGTCCATGGTGTTTTCATGGGGCATCGGCTCGGTGTTTTCGGTGTCGAAGATCACCTCACAGGGGATCGGCTCAAAGGCCTCGATACAGGCGGTATCGGTGCGGTGTCCGCGTCCGGTTGCGGCAAGCGAGCCGTACAGGATAACCCGATATGCAGCGGCGTCCGGCGTTTCCTCACGGAAGGTCAGACAGGCGCGATTGGGGCCCATGGTATGCGAGCTCGACGGCCCGCGGCCCACCTTATAGAGTGCGGTCAGGGATTTCATGGCAGCCTCCTGAATTCTTTGAAAGGATAAAACAAGGAGGGTTCCGGGGAGCCCTCCTTATGCTGTTTTCTCTTGGGACGATTAATTTGCCGTATATTTTGCGATCAGAGCAAGCGTTCCTTCATCGAGAACCTCTCCCGTCTTTTCGGCAATCGCGGGAATATCGGCAAGATAAGTACGCAGAATCTCTTTCGTCAGCCCCAGCGAGGAAGCCGTCTCCTCGTCGAGGAAGGAAAGCTCGTACACCGTATAGGGCATTCCGCCCGCCATAATCGTATATTTGCCGCGCAGAGCCTCTCGCATCGCGTTCTCATCCGCAAGGAAGAGCGCGTCAATCTCGGCAGAATCAAGCAGGTTGCCGTTCATCTCGCTATAGAGAATAATATCATCCCGGGTCAGATTCATCCGCTTGATCAGATTATAAAGCAGGGGGGCCTTCATGGCCTGCTCGCCCATCATGGTAGCGTTCAGATCCTCTGCCGTCATGCGGTCGGTAAAGGTTCCCGCGACGAGCGAAATATTGCTGACGCCGGGAAGATATTTATCGGACAGACGGTTGGGGTCTGCGGGCTCTGCCGTTTCGGTGGTATCGGAAAGGGTCGTATTATCGGTCTCGCCGGGAACGTCCACGTCTCCGCCGCAGGCGCTGAGCATAAGCGCCGCCGCAAGCAGAAGAATCAGCGAGAGCAGAATTGTTCTCTTCATCATATCGGTAAACTCCTTATCTGTTCGGGGAAAGGGAACGGGCAGGGGGCCCGCATCATTCACATGCATTTTATTATATCACACAATTCATCACAGTGCAAGTGTTTTTTCGTTTATTTTCCCACGCAGAAACGGGAGAATATCTCCCCCACGATTTCTTCGCTGACCGTGCGGCCGTCGAGCTCGTCGAGTGCGGAAAGGGCAAGCTCAAGGTCAACACAGCATATATCCTCGGGAAGTCCGTCGGTAAGCGCTTCGCGTGCCGCGTCGGCTGCATCGGCCGCACGGAGCAGCGCGGCGTACTGTCTGGCACCGGTGACGATGGCATCCTCACGCAGATCAAGGCTTCCGTCGAGAAAGCGGACGGCAACAGCGTCGGCAAGGGCATCCATCCCCTCTCCCGTCTCAGCCGAGAGCAGGTAGGGCTCGGCAACGCTGCGCAGGTGTGCAAGCGTGTCAGCGTTCACCCCGCGGTCAGCCTGGTTGGCAAGGATCATCGTCTCGCCCGCATAGCCCGAGAGGGCATCAAGCAGGTCAAGGTCGTCCGCCCCCAGCGGAGAGGAAACGTCAAAAACGGCGAGAATCAGCTCGGCCTCGGCCAGCGCTTCGCGCGCACGGCCCACGCCGATGGCCTCAACCGGGTCCTCGGTGTCCCGCAGACCTGCCGTATCGCTGAGCCGAAGCGTGACGCCGCCAAGCTCGACCGTCTCACTGAGCATATCCCGCGTCGTACCCGCAATATCGGTCACGATCGCGGCATCCCGCCCGACGATTCGGTTATACAGTGCGCTTTTGCCTACGTTTGCCCGACCGCACAGCACGCACGGAATCCCTTCGGATACCGCACGGCCGGTGCGCCAGGTTGCCGCCAAGCGCCGAATCCCCTCGGCCGCCTCCGATACGCGACCGACCATCTCCTCGCGGCTCATTTCCCGCAAATCCTCATCGGGGAAATCGATTGCTGCCATGCAGGAGACCGCCGTTGTGCGAAGCATTTCTGCCAGCTCTGCGCATCGCTCGCCCAGCCGTCCGCGCATTCCGCCACGCGAGAGAGCCAGCTGACTGCGCGTCCCGGCCTCAAGCAGAGCGCCGACTGCCTCTGCCTGGCCGAGATTCATGCGCCCTGCCAGAAATGCGCGGCGGGTAAACTCGCCCGGCTCTGCCATGCGTGCGCCGGCGGCCAGAACCGCCTCAAGCACCGCCTGCGTGACGAGAACACCGCCGTGGCAGGAGAGCTCAAGCGTATCCTCACCCGTATAGGAATTCGGTGCGCGCCAGAAGACCGCCACACCGTCGTCCACCTCTTCCCTGCCGCCGTTCGGCAGGGGAGCAAAAATTCGGCCGTATACCGCCGTTCGGGGCGGTTTATCCGTCAGGTTTCCCGAAAAAACGGCACGTGCAATCTCAGCCGCACCGTCCCCCGACACGCGAATGACGGCAATCCCGCCCTTTCCGCGCGGCGTTGATACCGCCGCAATCGTCTCAAACATCAGACATTCTCCTTGTCAAATCAAATTTGGAGGAGGGCGCTTGGGGGAGGGCGCTTTCAAAGCACCCTCCCCCAAGGCTTTTTTACTCTTCGTCCTTCTTCTTGCCACGGGCAAGTGCACCGCGGTCTTCGGGGAAGATGACGATCTTACGGTTATTGTCGGTACCGACCGAGTTGGTCGATACACCCTCGATCAGCTGCACCTCCGAATGGATGATGCGGCGCTCGTAGGGATTCATGGGCTCAAGCATAATGCTCTTGCCGTACTTGAGCACTGCCTCTGCCTTGCGGCGGGCCAGTGCACGGAGGGTTTCCTCGCGCTTTGCACGGTAGTTCTCCACGTCGATGGTCACCTTGACGTAGTCGCGCTTGTTATCGCCGCGCTTCTTGTTGACGGCAAGGTTTGCCAGATACTGCAGAGAATCCAGCGTATCACCGTGGTGGCCGATCAGCACACCGGCGGCGTCGCCCTCGATGCTGATGTACTTCTCACCCTCGGCAGGCTCGGTTACGGTAACCTTCACGTCAAGCTCCATGTTGCGCAGGAGGGTTTCGATGAAGTTCAGGGCAGGATCGGCGACGGCTGCCTCAACCGCCTTCTCCTCGACGGGTGCGGTATAGCTGACCTGCACGCGAGCAGGAGCGGCACCGATGCCGAACAGACCGCGCTTGGGTTCTTCGAGTACGGTATACGTCAGTGCATCAACCGAAGGAGCCCCCAGCTCCGCGCAGGCGCGGGTCAGAGCCTCTTCTACGGTCTTCGCCGTAACGATGGTTTCATTCATAATGGTCATCCTCTTTTTTATCCGTATCGGTTATTTTATTTTTTCTTTTTCTCCTCATCCTTGAGGGGAGCGGGTGCAATCGGGCTCTCGGTCTTCTCCGACGTCTCGGCAGATTTGCCCTCATAGCGGTCTTCCATACGGGAGACAACGTCGGCGGCATACTCCTCGTCGTCAATATGATGCAGGGAGCGCACCTTCTCCTGCTTCTTGCGCTGACGGTTGGAGAGATTGACCTCCGCCTCGGCAGCACGCATCTCTTCCTCGGTAATCACCGGAATCGGCATCACCTTGGAGATGATAATCTGCTTGATCATAGTAATCACGTTCTTGAACATCCAGTACACACCGATTGCGCCGGGAACAATGAAGGTGATATAAACGCTCATCAGCGGCATCATGAAATCCATGATGGCATTGGAGCACCCGGCCTGACGGTCATTCTCAGCCGTGGTGGGCTGATAGGTGAACTTACGGATGATCTTCGAGCTGAGATAGGAAAGGGCAAAGGTGAGCACGGGAATGACGAGCAGCCAGTTAAAGGCTTCAAAGCTCGGCGTTTCGGCCAGATTGATCACACCGAGGAAATTGAAGTTAGGCAGCTCCTCGACCGAGGTAAAGGGGAAGCCTTCAATCCCGGTGAAATGGGAAAAATTGTTTTGGATAATGTTAAGCTGATTGATCGTCTCGGTGCCGCGCGGAGCAAAATCCGCAAAGCCCTCGAGCGTCTTAATCGCTTCGTTGATTGCCGCGATTACTTCATCCGAGAGACTGCAGATATACTTGAGCGGGTTGTTGATGACGCCGTAGAGCGCCATGATGATCGGCAGCTGAATCAGCATCGGCAGACAGCCCTGCATGGGGCTGAAATTCTCGCGCTGATACATTTCCATGATCTCATTCTGTGCCTTTTGCTGGGTGGCCTGGTCGTTGCGTCCCTTATACTTATTGCGGATCGCCTGTTCCTTCGGGCGCAGCTTGGCCTGGCGGATCTGATTTTTCTGCTGCTTGATACTGAAGGGAAGCAGAACGATTTCAACAACGACGGCAAACAGAAAAAGGGCAAGCACGTAGTCACCGGTCAGGTTGTTGAAAAAGCGCAGAATCGCGCCGGGAATACTGAGTAAAAAATCGAGCATTTTGGAAATTTTTCCTCTCTCTTATTCGGGTTGTGCGATCGTCAATGTGTCTCTTTTCCCCCGCCCCGCCGACTTTTCTTTTCGGGAACCGGATCGTATCCGCCCGCGCAAAAGGGATTGCACCGGAGAATACGCCACACCGTAAGCGCAAAGCCGACAAAAAAGCCACGTTTCTGAAATGCCTCAAGGGCATAGGCTGAGCAGGTCGGTGTAAACCGACAGCTGGGCGCTCCTTTTAATGGGGAAATAAATTTGCGATAAAATTTGATCAGCAGAATACAGATATACTTCATTGTTTTGGAGGAAGAAGCATGTCCAGCTTCTCCATGGCACGGCGCAAGTCACGCTCGACCTCACCGGCCTTGACCTCGGCCGTTCTCTCTCGGGCCGCCAGCACGACGAGATAGCCCGTCCTGACGCCCGGCGTCCGCTCAACGGCACGCATGGCCTCGCGCAGAACGCGCTTGGCACGGTTGCGTTCAACGGCGCCCCCGATTTTTTTGCCGACCGTCAGCCCGATGCGGTTGACGAACCGCTTCTGCGGATGGGCATCCCGCAGGCGGCGTGCGGCATAATCCCGCAGGACGTAGACGATGACCGTCCCGGTTACCGCCTTCTTTCCCTTGGCATAAGCCTTGCCGTACAAATGATTTTCTCTGATCGCTGTAAATTTCATTGTTCTCGCTTCCGTGTTGTAAAATGCGGACGAATCCCGCCCGAAACAAAACCGAAGTCCCGCAAATCGCAGAGGCGTTTCGGGACAAATCGGGATAAAATGACGCGAATATCAAAAACCCCGACCGCTCAGAAATACGGAAATGCTCGTATTGATGAGCCATCGGAGGTTTTCACGATGATTAGTGGGTCAGTCTCTTTCTGCCCTTTGCACGTCTTCTCTTCAGCACTTTGAT
>JAZODX010000120.1:0-11553 GCA_045597265.1 Eubacteriales bacterium
TTTTTGTACAATCGAACTGAGAGTTTGGATGTGATGTTCTGAGATTAGCCCTCTAGTACATAAGGAGGGATGCCCATGGATACGATGGAAATATTGACACTGATGTTAGTTATCTTTGCAATATTGTCTTTCTTGGACAACCGTTATAACCATGATAACAATAATCAAAAGAAATAAGCATCCCGCCACCGACCAAAGTGTAGGATGCTTATTTTGATCTAAACACTGAGGGCAATTGGAACGTAAGTTCCAATCGGATTGTAACACTCCGAGCACCTTTCTAAGTAGATTGTATCATAGGGAACTTGAGAAATCAAGTTCCCTTTTTCTCTACACCGACTCCGCTGAAGCAGATCCCCCTCGTCCGGTTCACACACATAAGGATTTCCTCCTTACGTATCTCTGCAAACCACCAGTTCCGACACACCGGATTGGATGACATCTGCTCTTTTTCCAATGCAACAAACAGCCGGTCGGCATATTCTTCTCCTATGGAATTCAGGAGTTCCTCACTCTCTTCTTCCTTCACAAGCAGGCTTCTCAGTATCCATGCAAGAGAATGAAGCTGTTCATTCGTCTTTAAGGAAGATATCGCAGTCATATCCACGGAATGCTCTCCACAAATAACTTTTTTACTGTCCTCTGTGCAAACGGTCTGCAACAGCAGGGACTTGGTTCCTTCTCCCGGAAATAACACCGTACGTTGGCTCTCAGTAACTACCGGATACGCGCCTTCTAAAACAGGTAAGTTCAGTTCTTTTACTTCTTCCGTCACATCCGTAGCCACATATTGATGCATCAATATCACCGTATTCGCAATCTTCAAATACTCTCCCGAGCCGCCAATCACAAGAATGGTGGATACTTGCTTTTGCTCCGTAATGCTTCGGACTCTGTCCGTAAACGGAATAATGACTTCGTCTTTTACAATCTTCCGCATCAATTCGTCACGAATCATAAAGTTGGTAGCGCTCTTATCCTCGTCAATGGTCAGCAAACGGCTTCCGCCCGCAATGGCCTCAATGATATTTGCCGCCTGTGAGATACTGCCGCTGGCATGTTTTGTGGTAAAGTTTCGAATATTCTGAAACGGGATATCAGAAAAGAACATAGAAATATCCTCATTTGCCACATACCTTCCATCCTCTGCATTTGTCGTCATAAGACTCTCTTCCGCTACTACAAACTCTCTACCGTCTCCCGGTACATGGTTGTAGATACCGGCTTCGATTGCTTCCAGAAGCGTGGTTTTCCCGGAGAATCCCGCTCCGGTAATCACCGTAATCCCTTTCGGAATCCCCATACCGGAAAGCACTGTTCCATCCTCCATGGGAACCGTCACACGCATACGCTCCGGGGATACAAACGGGATTGCCCCTGCAAGCGGCTCCTCACTGTCACCTCTTCGTGGCAGAACACTTCCATCTGCCACAAATGCTACATAGTCGTTTTCCCGACAAAACTTCCGTAATGCAACCTGCTTTTTATAGACATTCAAATGCTCCTGTAATTCTGTCTTGTCAAGGAATGCAACGCCTTCTTCTACTACCTTTAAGATGTCCGTTATCATCCGACTGATTCGTTCCCCAAGAATCGACACTCCGGCTCCTGTCGGGAATAATACGAACAGCTTCAACACAAAGCTCTGCTCCTCATTATTATAAAGCATTCCGCTCCGTCTCATAACCCGACAATCCGGCGTCTGACACTGGATTTTCGACAACAGGCGTTCCAACTTATTGTTGTCTGTGTACTTTTCGCTTAAGTTTTTCAACAAAACACTGTAGCAACGTAACAGGTAATCCTCAAAAAATACCGGATACCGTTTGATTTCCTCCGTATCCATTCCGAACAGCTCTGCATCCATGTTAATATACATTGCCACATTCGCCGGATACTTGTAACTCAGCGGTACAAACCGTACCGTAATTCCGTCGGTATACTCGTAGGTCTCATTCCATTTGCTCAACAGGAAAGAAATCGGTTTTCCGTTTAAGTATCCTTGCCCGTTTGAACGTAATGCTTTTTTTAATTCTCTTATTTTTGTAAAATTATTCGTCTCCAATGCAGCTATCTGCCCCCTTTTTTTCTTTCATTCTCATAAAAACCTCACTTTTCTCATCCGATTCACCGCAGCCAGTACATCTTCTTTCCGTGGCAAATCCATAAATCGCTCACATTCCGTAAAATAATTGGAAAAGATACAATCAAAGCCTTCCTCTTCCATTCTGCGGTACAATGTTTTAAGCTTGTCTGCCACATCAAACTTCGTCTCGTTTAAGGACACTTCAAGATAACGTATCAGAAAACCCACCGCGTTTCGTTGCGCCTGAGTAATCAGGCCGGAAAGCATCCGTAAATCAATCGCTTCTTCGCCCACATAAATTATCCCTACATCTGTTATTGCAAGGCGTTCCCTGCCGTTCTCCGGCACAAAGGAGGTAAAGCCTTCCCCACTCAGGATACGCTTTTGCTCCCATACGGCCGGTTCTGTCGGCAAAAGTTTTTCTATCGTTTCTCCCAACTGTTTCGCTCGTTCGCTTACGTTATGTATTCGGTAGTCCTCCATCAAATACACCCGGTCTGCCACTGACAAATATTCACCGCTTCCTCCGATGACAAGCACGGTAGAAACATTCTTTGTTTCATACAACTCCCGCACGCGTTCCGTAAAGGGCGTAATCGGCTCCTTCTTTACCAGTTCACGCATCAGAGCATCCCGTATCATAAAGTTTGTTGCACTCCTGTCCTCATCAATGAGAAGCAATTTACTTCCCATATCTACCGCCTCCATGATATTGGCCGCCTGCGAGGTGGATCCCGATGCGTGCTCGGTAGAGAAATCGGTGGTGTCCCCACTGGGAATCCATTTGATGAACGGAGAAATATTGACGTGCTTCACGCTGCGCCCGTCCTCCGCGGAAATGGTAACCGCAGACTCGTCCGTAATGCACAGCTCACGCCCGTCGCCGAGCGTATGGTCATATATTCCGGCAGAAATTGCGTCCAGTAACGTAGATTTTCCCGAATAACCACCACCCGTAATTACCGTAACGCCTCGCTTGATGCCCATCCCCCTTATCCCACATATTTCAATTTCAGCCTCGGGTGCGGACAGGAACGGAATGGCGTTCTCCATCGGAAAATCCCCACCCTTTGCACGCGGAAGAATACTTCCGTTTGCCACGAAAGCACAATATTCGCTCTCTTTCAGCCAGGCACGAATCGCCGTCTGCGTTCGGGCAAGTGCACGCGCTTGCTGCAGCCGCTCCGTATCCAATTCGGCAATAAATCTATCCACTGCATCGGGCAGATCACGGCACATCATTTGAATGGTTTTTCTGAGCTTCTTTCGCGGAAACTGCACCTGCATACGAATACAAAGGCAGAGCTGCGGCGAGCGGGAAACACCGTCATGCAGAAGATAAACGGTAGAACCTGTGCCGTTGGTATAATCCTTCTGCGGGCAAAGTGCAAAATATGCCGAGTTCCTGCAAATAACCTCTCCCCCCGGCGCACACAGAATATATTTTCCGTTCTCGTAATCGGGACGACTGCGGTTGTACAATTCGGCGTTCAGCGCCTCAATATACCGATTGAATTCCCGAAGGCAGAAATCCGCCTCCATCCGCTCGACAGACCGATCGGGGATACCGATCCCAAGAGTCGTACACGGAATGCTGATGACCACCGTCGGCTTATCCTGTGCCAGCTTATGCGTCGTGCTGATTTCAAATCCCACGCTCCCGTGATAATAAATCGGGCTGAAGTCGGTATACGGCGGCATAGACGGATATTCGGGATCGATAACGGTCATTCCGCCCGAATACATAATTCCGTACGTACTTGTGTTAGGGTCCATGGACAATAATTTATTCTTTAATCTCTTCACGAACATCCCCTCTTCCCATTTTCCAAAATGAAGTTCTGACAGCCATTATGAAATTCTCCTTTCCTTCCAAGAAAAAAACACCCTTACGGGTGCATAAGAAAATACGTCTGCCGGAGCAAAATCAGCACGGACAAACAAAAAACGCACCCGGAATCGGATGTGCGTCAAAACATACAGGCTATTCGTTCAGCGTTCCGCAAGCGATTCGTACGACATCCGATCCATATTCACGTTCATCATAATCATCGCCTCCCTTGATTGAATTTGTAATTGGTTTACGTAAACAGTATATCACGATTCCCTATGGATGTCAATCCGTGCGAAGAAAGATTTTATTAACCGTTGGTTAAAATCAGCATACCGATCACCGTACCAAGCCTTCCCGCTAAGTGCAAAAATCACTTGCTTTGCCATGTCATTCGGACGGGAATAACTTGAGAATCGAACCAAAGGAGCACAGGCAATTCAGTCTGTGCTCCTTTTTCGTCTCATTCCGCAGAAAAGACCGACTCGATTACCTTCGGCGCATTCGGGGGAGAATAGCGCCATCGGTCGATATGCGGGGTTACGGCCGGATCGATAAAATACCGTGGCGCGGCAGACGTGTGCGGGGCGCTGTATGTATCGATCAGGACGAGCTTGATTTTCATGCGTTCGGGGATAATGCTCTTGATGTAGACTGCCGCAGAACGTCCGACCGTAAGATCAAGCGAGGGAGCGCGGTTTTCGCGCAGCTCGGCAAGCCCGGCAAGATTGGGGGAAAGCTCGATAAAAATCCCATAGCTTTCGATACTGCGGATAATCCCGGCTACCGTTTGCCCCGGCGCAAAAGCGGCGGCGTTTTCCGCCCACGTACCGAGCAGTTCCCGGTGTGAGACGAAAATTCGATTGTTCTCCCGATCAATCTGCTTGACGACGACAGGGATAAACGCACCGCCGGAAAATCTGTCACGCGGGTGAGAAATCCGAGAAACCGAAATACAGTCAACCGACAGAAGCGAGGGCAGACCGCATCCGATATCCACAAACGCCCCGAACGGCTCAAGATGGGTTACGCGTGACGGAATGATATCCCCCGTGCGGAGGGAGGAAAGATGATTGTATACACATTCCCTCTGCGCGGCACGGCGAGAAAGCACGGCACGCATTTTCCCGCCCTCCCGTTCAAATCCGATCACCTTGAAGCAGACCGCCTTGCCGACCCGTGTGATTACCGCAATATCCTTGATTTCTTCCCCGGGTCTGCACCAGAGTGCCTCACTGCGGGGAATAATTCCCTCCATACATCCGAGATCCACGTGCAGAGACAGCGTACTGTCACACAGCACCGCCATGCCCTCAAGAATTTTGCCGCCGAGCATTGCGCGCTCAAGCGCTCCCGGCGTCGCCATCATTTCTCGGTTTTCCGCCTGTGTCATCAGCATTCCTTCGGGTTTATACGAGTTGCTCATCATTTTGGACTCTTCCTTTCGCTTGGATATTCCATCCTATGCACAATCAAAAGAAGATATGCAATTCCCGCATACAAGTGGACGCTTCCCCTTGACAAAATGCAAAAAATGGGGCATAATATAAGATAGGAATAAAATTGGCATTTGCCAAAAAAGGAGAACCGAATGGAACAGGCAAAGGTTGACCGCATTAATGCGCTGGCCCGCAAGGCAAAAGCGGAAGGGCTGACGCCCGAGGAGACGGCCGAGCAGGCTGAGCTCCGCCGTGAATATATCGAAGCCTATCGCGCCTCCCTCCGTGCGATGCTCGATAACACCGTTATCCAGCGTCCCGACGGAAGCCGCGAAAAGCTCACGCCCAAAGACTGATCTGTGAATGAAAAATTTCAACACGACAAAGGAGATCTCTTATGAAAACAGACATTCAGATTGCCCAGGAAGCCACAATGCTTCCCATTGCCGACATTGCCAAAAAGCTTGATATCGCAGATGACGAGCTTGAGCTTTACGGCCGCTATAAGGCCAAAATCACCAACGGCTTTGAGCGCCGTATGCAGGATAAGCCGGACGGGAAGCTGATTCTGGTTACCGCCATCAATCCCACTCCTGCGGGAGAGGGCAAGACCACCACGACGGTCGGTCTCGGCATGGCTATGGAGAAAATCGGCCGCAAGGCGGTAATTGCTCTGCGTGAGCCCTCGCTCGGCCCGGTGTTCGGTGTCAAGGGCGGTGCCGCCGGCGGCGGATACGCGCAGGTCGTTCCGATGGAGGACATCAATCTCCATTTCACCGGTGACTTCCACGCCATCACGGCTGCCAACAATCTCCTTTGCCCGATGATCGACAATCATCTCCAGCAGGGGAACGCGCTCGGCATTGATCAGCGCCGTATTCTCTTTACGCGCGTGACCGATACAAATGACCGCGCACTCCGCAATATCGTTGTCGGTATGGGCGGCAAGGTTGACGGCATTCCGCGCGAGGATCATTTTATGATCACCGTTGCCTCCGAGGTTATGGCAATTCTCTGCCTTGCCGACTCGATTTCCGACCTCAAGCGCCGTCTGGGCAGCATTCTCGTTGCCTATACCTATGACGGTCGCCCGGTCTACTGCCGCGATCTGAACGCACAGGGCGCCATGGCCGCACTTCTCAAGGATGCGCTCAAGCCCAATCTCGTACAGACGCTGGAAAATACGCCGGCCATCATTCACGGCGGGCCCTTCGCCAACATCGCACACGGCTGTAACTCGATCCGTGCAACCAAGCTGGCCATGAAGCTGGCTGACTATGCAATTACCGAGGCAGGCTTCGGTGCTGACCTGGGTGCGGAAAAGTTCCTTGACATCAAGTGCCGCAAGGCAGGTATTGCTCCTTCGGCCATCGTTCTCGTGGCAACCGTTCGCGCCCTCAAGTATAACGGCGGTGTCAAGAAGGAGGATCTTGCCGCGGAGAATCTGGACGCGCTCCGCCGCGGCGCGGTCAATCTTGAGGCACATCTGGACAATCTTGCACAGTACGGTGTTCCGGTTGTCGTTGCCATCAACCGTTTTGGTACCGATACCGACGCTGAGCTGAAGCTCCTTCACGACATTTGCCTTGAGCGCGGCGCCGATTTCGCCCTTTCCGAGGTCTTCGCCCGCGGCGGCGAGGGCGGCATCGAGCTGGCGGAGAAGGTTGTTGCCGCCTGCGAAAAGAAATCCGAATTCAAGCTTCTCTATGCTGACGAGGCTTCCATCAAGGAAAAGATCGAGACCATCGCCAAGAAAATTTACGGTGCTGCGGATGTTAAATATCTGCCTGCGGCCGAAAAGGCAATCGCCGACTTTGTTGCGCTTGATCCCGCCTATGCAAAATTCCCCGTCTGCATGGCGAAAACCCAATACTCGCTCTCGGACGATGCCGCAAAGCTCGGCCGTCCGTCCGGATACACGCTGACCGTCCGTGAGGTCAAGCTGTCGGCCGGTGCCGAATTCATGGTTGTGCTCACCGGCGCAATTATGACGATGCCGGGCCTGCCCAAGGCTCCCGCCGCCATCCGCATTGACGTGGACGATAACGGCAACATCTCGGGGCTCTTCTGATGGCTGAACCTTATCTGACACGCACCACCGCCTCCCCCGAAGAAACTGAAGCGCTGGGGGCTGAGTTGGCCGTTGGCCTGCTTGACGCTTCTCTCCCCCCCTTCGTCGCCCTCTACGGCGATCTCGGCGTGGGGAAAACTGCACTGACCCGTGGGCTTGCATCGGTCATTGCCCCGGGAGCGGCGGTTCGCTCGCCAACCTTTGCGCTGGTAAACGAATACCGCAGCGGCTCCCGCCTTCTTCTTCACTTCGATATGTACCGTGTTGACGGTGAAGACGACCTTGAGTCGATTGGGTACTGGGACTATCTCGACCGCGGTATCTGCGTGGTGGAGTGGAGTGAAAAAATCCCCTTTGCTCTGCCCGACCGCTATCTGCGCGTGACCATCGAAAAGTGTCCCGATCACCTTGACGAGCGGCATATCACCGTAGAAATTGTCTGACGAAAGGACAAATTATGCTCATCTTATCCCTTGATTCCACCGCCATTGCCGCCTCAGTCGCAGTTACCGAGGACGAGCGGCTCCTGGCACTCTACCATCTCCATAACGGCAATACGCACAGCGAAACCCTCCTTCCCATGATCGAATCGGTCATGGAGCGGCTTGGGCGGAATATGGACGATATTGACCTCTTTGCCTGCTCTGCAGGTCCCGGCTCGTTCACCGGTGTGCGCATCGGTGCCGCCACGGTAAAGGGGGTCTCGTTCGGCCGCAAAAAGCCCTGCGTCGGTATCTCGACGTTGGAGGCGTTGGCCGAAAATCTCGTCAGTACTTCACGGCCGGGAGAAATTATCTGCCCCGTTATGAATGCGCGCCGCAATCAGGTTTACAACGCCCTCTTCCGCATGGAAGAAGGCGGAATTGCACGAATCACCGAGGATCGCGCACTGCCGATTACCGAGCTTGAGGCTGAGCTGTGCGTAATGGGGGTATCGGCTGAGCATCCCGTTCATTTGGTCGGAGACGGCATTGACGTTACGATGCGGGCAGCTGTCTCCCCTTCCCTTTTCCGACCCGCGCCCCCTCTTCTGCGCGATCAGAATGCATACTCGGTTGCCATATGTGCCCTTCGTGCCGCAAAATGCGGTATGACGGTAAGCGACGCCGAGCTTGTGCCGGTATACCTTCGTCCCTGTCAGGCCGAGCGTGAACGCCTGGAGCGCGAAGGCAAGTCCCAATAAACGCGAACGACGATACTTCGTCCAAAAATTCAATGCAAAGGAATTATTTGAATATGAGTAAAAAAATTGTGCTTGGCTGTGACCATGCCGGCTTTCATCTGAAGGCGGCCGTAATGGCGCATTTGCATGAGCGCGGCTATACGGTCATTGACGTCGGTACCGATTCGGCCGATTCCTGTCACTATCCCGTTTTTGCGCACCGTCTCTGCAAAAAAATTCTCGCCAGTGAAGCACCGCTCGGTATTCTGATCTGCGGAACCGGTGTGGGTATGAGCATTGCGGCCAACAAGCATCACGGCATCCGTGCCGCCTGCTGCTCCGACACATTTAGCGCTCGGCTGACCCGTATACACAACGATGCCAACGTGCTTTGCTTCGGTGAGCGCGTTGTCGGCGCCGGCCTCGCCATTGAACTGGTCGATGCCTTTATCGATGCAGAATTTGAGGGCGGCAAGCACGCCGTTCGAATTGCCATGTTCGATGCCATCGAAAACGGCACGATCGAGGACGCATAATGTCATTTGCCTCTTCCGTTGCCGACCTCCTGCGTACTGCAGCCGGCATAGAAACCCATTTTTTTACCTCTGCCATCATTGTTGCGGCCGGTTCCTCCACCCGAATGGGTGAGGCTGGCTCCAAACAAATGCTTTCGCTTGACGGAATGCCCGTTATTGCACGAACTCTGCGCACCTTCAACGATTCTCCGCATATAGACGAAATCGTCGTTGTGGCAAAGGAAAGCGAGCTTGACCTCTATCCAACGTTGATTGAACGCTATGGTCTGACCAAAATCAGCGCCGTCGTCCCCGGCGGTGATTCCCGCGGCGGTTCGGTCATGCGCGGATTCCGAAAAATCAACGAGCGAGCGAAATACGTTGCAATTCACGACGGTGCACGCTGCCTTCTGACACCGCAAATGCTTGAAGCGGTATACCGCAAGGCCTGCCGCCACGGTGCTGCAATCGCCGCCACCCGTGCAATCGATACCATCAAGCTGGCCGATGACAAAGGCTTCGTCTCGGAAACCCTCGACCGCGATTTGATCTGGCAGGCACAAACGCCGCAGATTTTTGCCATCAAGGTCTACACGGCGGCGGCCTATACGGCGCTTGAAGCCGGGATCAGCGCAACCGACGACTGCGCACTTGTCGAGCGCATCGGCTATTCGGTAAAGCTGGTGGAATGCGGACGGGACAATATCAAGATCACCACGCCGGACGATCTTCCCCGTGCAGAGGGAATTCTTGCAGCACGGCGTTCGGCGGTCAAAAACAGGTATCCCGAAAAAAAGAAAACATCGAGTGAAACGGAGGTTCTGCCATGAGAATCGGTCACGGCTATGACGTACACCGTCTCGTTGAGGGACGGGCACTTATTCTCGGCGGAGTAAATATTCCGCATGAGACGGGGCTTCTCGGGCATTCTGACGCTGACGTCCTGACACACGCGGTGATGGATGCAATTCTCGGTGCACTCGGCCGTGGAGACATCGGCGCGCATTTCCCTGATTCCGATCCCGCATACGCCGGGGCAGATAGTCTCCTTCTTGCGGCATCGCTGAAGCCCATGCTCGCCGAAGCAGGGCTCAGCATCGGAAATATTGATGCAACAGTGATTGCGCAAGCGCCTAAGCTTGCCCAGCATATTCCTCAAATGATCGAAAATCTCGCCCGCGCGCTCGGAACCGAGCCGGGACGAATCAACGTGAAGGCAACGACCGAGGAAAGGCTCGGATTTACCGGAGAAAAACTCGGCATTGCCGCACATGCGGTCTGTCTGCTCGAATAACCGACATGCCGAAAACGTCCCCCGATTTCGGGGGACGCTCACAGCGCACGCGGCACGGCGTACTCTTCACTTCCCTTATTTTTTCTTCCTTCCGCGCCGACCTTGCGCGAACTCTTCCGCTCGCGGTCAATGCAGAGACCGCTGATATCAGCATATGACAAGGTCCCACATCTGCCACTCAGAAATGCGTTGGCAGTGCGATTACAGATTGAAAGGAGTCACCATGATCTATATTTCCCCCTCTATTCTTGCGGCCGATTTTTCCAAGCTGGGCGAGGAGGTTGCCCGCGTTGAACTTGCGGGTGCTGACTACCTCCACCTTGACGTGATGGACGGTGCATTCGTCCCGAACCTGAGCTTTGGTCCCGGTCTTATCTCCTCTATCCGCCGTCAAAGCCGCCTGATTTTCGACGTACACTTGATGATCAATGATCCCCAGCGCTATATTGATGAATTTATTCGCGCCGGGGCAGACATCATTACGATTCACTATGAGGCTTGCGAAGATCCGTTTGCCGTTGCACGCTATATTCGCGAACAGGACGTCCGCGCCTGTATCGCCATCAAGCCGGCTACCCCTGCCGAGGTTCTTCTCCCGCATCTTGACGAGCTGGATATGGTTCTGGTGATGACGGTCGAGCCCGGGTTCGGTGGGCAGGCCATGATCCCCGAAACGCTCGACAAGGTACGCACCATTCGCCGCGAGGCTGAAGCACGCGGCCTGCGTTTGAACATCGAGGTTGACGGCGGAATTACCGAGGAAAATATCTGGCGCTGCACCTCCAACGGTGCAAACGTCATCGTCGCCGGTTCTGCCATCTTCAAAGGTAACCGTCCGCGCTCGGTAATGACGAAAATGCGCAGTGAAGCAGCTGAACATACCTTTGCGGGGTAAGGAGAAAGTCTGTGGGGGAGGGGCGCCTTTTGAAAAAGGTGCCCCTCCCCCACGCCCCCTCCCTGCGAAAACTTTCGAACGATGGGAATTTTTTTGCGGATAAATGCAAAAAGAGACGGCAAATTGCCGTCTCTTTTGTGTCAGCATCGACCTATTTTCCCGGGCAGTCTCCCACCGAGTATCTTCGGCTCCGCAGAGCTTAACTTCCGTGTTCGGAATGGGAACGGGTGGACCCTCTGCGATAAAAACACTGACTGACT
>JAZODX010000121.1:0-10804 GCA_045597265.1 Eubacteriales bacterium
CGCAGCATTTGAGGCCTACGCAAGGGATTACAAGAATTGCATCTACTGCATCGGCTCGGTCGTCGGCCCTCATCCCTTCCCTATGATGGTACGAGATTTCCAGAGTGTTGTCGGCATTGAGGCAAGAGAGCAGTTTATCGAGATGACGGGCGAGCTGCCTGACGCCGTCGTTGCCTGTGTGGGCGGCGGCTCCAATGCGATGGGTATGTTCTCGGGCTTCCTCAACGATCCTGTCGATATCTACGGTATTGAGCCGCTCGGCCGCGGTACCACGCTGGGTGATCACGCCGCCAGCCTGCAGTACGGCGAGGAGGGCGTTATGCACGGCTTCAACAGCATTATGCTCAAGGATGAGAACGGCGATCCCGCTCCCGTTTATTCGGTAGCAAGCGGGCTTGACTATCCGTCCTCGGGGCCTGAGCACGCTTTTCTGCATGATCTCGGCCGTGTCAAGTACGACGTCATCAACGACGACGAAACCATTGATGCGTTCTTCACCCTTTCTCGCCTCGAGGGCATCATTCCCGCCATCGAGAGCGCGCACGCCGTTGCTTACGGCATGAAGCTTGCCCGCGAGATGGGCAAGGGGTCGGTGCTGATCTGCCTTTCCGGCCGCGGTGACAAGGATATGGACTATATCATCGAAAACTACGGTATTCGCTGAGTACGCCGAAAATCCGAAAGCCCTTGACAAAATCTGCGTTGGATGATATAATGAGAAAAATCAAACGCAGTGACGTGGAGCAGTAAGCGAGGGAACGTATAGAGAGAGGTGTCGGTTGGTGCAAGACACTGCGGAAATCCGCTGAACTCACCACTGAGCGGCCGTCCCGAATGGCAGTAGGGGCGGACGGGCGCTCCCGTAACAGAGCAGGTGCATTGCACCGTAAGGGCATTCCGCTCGTCGGAATGAAAAAGAGTGGTACCGCGGAAGAACTGATTGACTATGAAGCTCTTTCGTCTCTTTGCTTATCGCGCAGATAATCGGGAGACGAAAGAGCTTTTGTTTGATGCGGAGCGATCGCCCGCGTCGGTATAGGAGAGAGGTTCTCCTTCATCTGCCGGGCGGTTTGCTGCGCAAAAGCATTTGCGCGGCAACCGAAAAAGATTTCTTCCCCCTCAAAAACATTAAAGGAGAATCATTATGACCGAGAAAATTTCCACGCCGAATGCGCCTGCAGCCATCGGCCCCTATTCGCAGGCTGTCAAGGTTGGCAATATGCTGTATACCTCGGGGCAGATTCCGCTTGACCCCGTCACCGGTGAGATGACAGGGAAGGACGTAATCGAGCAGGCAGAGCGGGTAATGCAAAATCTTGCTGCCGTGCTTGCAGCTGCCGGAACCTCCTTTGACCACGTGGTTAAGACGACCTGCTTCCTTGCCGATATGGCCGACTTTGCCGCTTTCAACGCAGTTTATGCCAGGTACATCACCTCCGCGCCGGCACGCAGCTGCGTTGCCGTGCGTGATCTTCCCCGCGGTGCTCTCGTTGAAGTAGAAGTTATCGCGGAAATTGCATAAGGCGGATGACGATGCGAAACGTTGAAAAATATACCCGACAGTTTTATCCTGCGGCGAACCCAAGGCGCAGGTGGGCCGAGAAAACGTATATTGACAAAGCGCCGATCTGGTGCTCGGTTGACCTGCGAGACGGTAACCAGTCGCTGATGATTCCGATGACGCTGGAGGAGAAGGTCGACTTCTTCCGTCTTCTCGTCAAAATCGGCTTCAAGGAAATCGAGGTCGGTTTCCCGGCCGCGTCCGAGACGGAATATACCTTCCTCCGCACGCTGATTGAGAACGATCTCATTCCCGACGACGTGACGGTGCAGGTGCTTACCCAAAGCCGTGAGCATATCATCCGCCGTACCTTTGCGGCGCTGGACGGCTGTAAGAACGCCATTGTGCATCTTTACAACTCGACCTCGACGGCACAAAGAGAGCAGGTGTTCCACCGTTCGAAGGAGGAGATTCTGGAAATTGCCGTCGAAGGAGCCCGCCTCTTTGAGATGATTGCCGCCGAGACCGGAGCGCGTTACCGTTACGAATATTCGCCCGAATCCTTCACCGGTACCGAGCCCGAGTTCGCGCTTGCGGTTTGCCGCGCAGTGCTTGACGTCTGGCAGCCGACCCCCGAGCGACCGGCTATTATCAATCTGCCCGTGACGGTCGAGCTTTCCTCCCCCCACGTTTACGCCGATCAGGTGGAATATATATGCGAAAACCTCGGCTACGGAGATGCCGTCGTGGTGTCGCTCCATCCGCACAATGACCGCGGCTGTGCCGTGGCCGATGCGGAGCTGGGGCTGCTTGCGGGGGCTGATCGCGTGGAGGGCACGCTGTTTGGCAACGGCGAGCGCACGGGCAATGCCGATCTCGTTACGCTGGCGCTCAATCTGTATGCGCAGGGTGTCGATCCGGGGCTGGATTTTTCCGATCTGCCCGCAATTGCCGAGCTTTACGAGCAGTATACCCGCATGACGGTCTACGATCGTCAGCCCTATGCGGGAAAGCTGGTCTTTGCCGCCTTCTCGGGCTCGCATCAGGATGCGATTGCCAAGGGGATGCAATGGCGCGCGGAGCAGGGCGTTGACACCTGGAGCGTCCCCTATCTGCCCATTGATCCGGCTGATATCGGCCGCGTATACGAGACCGACGTGATCCGCATCAACTCCCAGTCGGGAAAGGGCGGCATCGGCTATCTGCTTGAGCATAACTATGGCTATATTCTGCCCAAGCTGATGCGCGAGGATGTGGGCTACGCTGTCAAGCGGCTCTCGGACGAGTCGCACGCAGAGCTTTCGCCAGACGAGGTCTTTGACGCCTTCAGGACGCAGTATATCAATATCAACGATCACATTAAGCTGCTCGACTATCACTTTGAGCGCAAGCCGACCATCAGCGTTACGCTGGCCGTCGAAATTGAGGGACGGATCAAGGCTCTGCACGCGGAAGGCAACGGTCGTCTGGATGCGGTCAGCAACGCCATCAAGCGTCAGCTGAATATCAACTTCTCCGATCTGACCTATACCGAGCACGCATTGGCCAAGGGCTCATCCTCGCAGGCCGTGACCTACGTCAGCATCAAGCTGGAGGACGGGAGCGTGGTTTGGGGGGCGGGCGTGCACGACGATATTATCGCTTCGTCAATCAACGCTCTTTTCTCTGCCATCAACCGCAGTATCAATCAATAATCCCCTCGGCAGGCCTGACCGATTGTCAATCCAGCCCCCGAAAAACAGTCAAGGACAAATCACCGTGATTTGTCCTTGACTGTTTTGATTTTTATTCCTCCGACGCGGCGAAATATTCGGCCAGATCGCGGGCGAGGATGGGGGAATAGGCAAGACTGCCCGAGACGTTCATATGTCCCCAATCGTAAAAATAGGTGTAATTTTGATTGATGTCGGAGGCGAGCTCCTCGTTGTAGTTGAAGAAGGGAATGCCGTATTCGTCGGCAATGGCGCGGATGCGGGCGTTATTGTCCTGCATCACCGTGCTGTTCTTGTCGCCGCCGATGTAGCGCCCCGGGATATACTCGGGCACCTCGACGAAAATTACCCGGATCCCGTTTTGGGTGAAAATATCGAGCAGTTCACGGAAGGCCGTCCACTGGTGCGCGAAGTCGATATAAGAGCGTGAGACAGGGGTTCCGGTGTAGCCTTTTTTGTCGATCGGCACGTGTCCGCGGCAGTATGCACTGACCACGGCGTTGCCTTGAATCAGGTATTCGTGCTCGTAAACCGGAATCTCGGGAATTTCGGCGTTTTCTGCCATCCGGGCGATCCGTGCAAGCTCGGCCTCAATGTCGGGCTCCTCCGGCTGAGGGAAAACGGCACCGTTGAGGTAGAAGCTGATCATTTCGGGAATGCGGTCGCGGGCGTAGATGATGGGGATGCGATTGAAGAGGTAGTCGGCCAGCGCATCAAGGTCGAAGAGGTTGATCTTTTCCTCGGCCGGCGCGGCTTGGGGCTGTACGGGCGACGCGGCAGACTCGGTAGGGTCGGCGGTTTCTGCAGGGGCGGCGGTCGTCTCGGCTGCAGGCGTTTCCTCTGCGCGCATATCTTCTCTTTCTTTGATTTTTCGGATGACGCTCAGTGCGCCACTGGGATTCGAGTCGGTGGTGATTCGCCGCCAGAGCCATTTCTCATCGCACATAAACCAATCGACGCAGTAAATGACGGTATCGGGCATCGGATAGCCCGACTCAAGAAAGACCTTCCACCATTCGAGATAGTATGCGGGATTAGTGCCGTCGGTGGCAAAGTTAAAGAAGGAGCGGTCGGGCATGGCGTCGCAGAGGAACTGCGGGTTGACCCCATAGCTGGTGTGGGAGGTGCCGAGAATAATGGTGTCGGCACGGTAGGTCTGATAGAAAAGCTCGTAAAATTTTCCGTAGTTAATGATACTGCTGGAGTGCTTGTAGCGCTGGTAAAAGGCCTCAAACTGCTCTGCGCGCTCGATGGCCATCTGTGCCTCGAGTACGGCGGCCGCCGTTTCATTCTCAGCTGCGCGGAGTGCTTCCTCGATTTTTTGTTGCCTTGCCTCGGCGCGAGCGTTAATTTCGTTGATTGAGGCAATTTCGGCATCAAGAAATTTCTGCATGGCGGAATTGAGTGCGAAAGCAAGCAAAAACGCAATGCCGAGCACGGCAATTCCTTTGAGCAGGACAAAGGGCAGCGCGGTCAACTCATGCTTTTTTGTCATAGAGCGTAAACCTCCGTGCGAATAGGGGTCAACTTGGGTTATCGAGTGTGGAAAAATAGGCCTTCAGATCCTCGGCCAGTCTGGTCGAGAAGAGAATACTGCCTTGACCGTTGAGGTGTCCCCAGTCGAAGAACTTGGTATAGTCTTCATTGATCTCTGCAGAAGCAAGCTCTCCGTTGTAATTGAGGAAGGTAATGCCTCTTTCCTCGGCAATGGCGCGGATGCGGTCGTTGCAGTCCTCCATCGCCGTGCTGTTGCGGTCACCGTTGATGTAGCGGCCTTTGCTGTATTCGGGCGGCTCGACAAAGACGACATGGATACCGTGCGATTCGAAGGTGTCGAGCAGCTGCTCGAAGTATTGCCATTGACGCTCATTGTCGCTGAAGGTGCGATTTGAGCGGGCTCCGGTGTAGTTTTTTTCTCTGACGATATGACCCTTGTAGTAGGTGCTGGTGATCGATCCGTTCTGGTCAACCTGGCGCTCATGCTCATAGACCGGCATTTCGGGAATCTCGGTGTTCTGCAGCATCTCCTCGATTTTGGCGAGTTCATCCGAAATATCGTTGTCTTCGGGGAGAGCGATCTTCGCGCCGTTTAAGTAAAAGGCGATCATTTCGGGGATGCGGTCGCGGGCATAAATAATCGGAATCCGATTAAAGAGGTAATCAATCGTTGCGTCGAGGTTGAACAGGCTGAATTCGGGACGTTCTTCTTCGGTTTCGCGGGACTGCTCGGATTCTTCTTGGGGGAGAATGCCCTCAGCATCGAAGCTGACGTCGGGGGCAGGTGCTTCGGGTACGGCGGGGGATGTGGATTTTCTCAGCTGGAGAACGGTACCGAGTGCACCGCTGGGGCTTGCGTCGTTGGAAATACGCCGCCAAAGCCAGTTTGTGTCACACATAAACCAGTCAACACAGTAGACGATGGTATCGGGGATCGGGTAGCCTGATTCGAGAAAATATTCCCACCATTTTACATAATATTCGGGGTTGGTGCCGTCAAGCGAGAAGTTGAACCAGCTTCGCTCGGGCATGGCTTCCTCCAGATATTTCGGATTGATGCCGTATTCGGCGCGTGAGGTGCCGATCAGGATGGTGTCGGCGCTGTAGGTGTTGAAGTGCATTTCGTAGAATTGCCCGAGTGCCTGATAATTGTTGCGGTGCTTATAGCGTTGATAGAAGTTTTCCTCCTGCTCACGCTTGGCAATGGCAATCTGTGCTTCGAGAATTGCGGCAGATGCCTCGCCCTCGGCGGCGCGAAGGGCATCCTCCAGCAGGGCGGCGCGTTCGGCGGCGCGGGTGTTGGCTTCCTTCACTGCCTCGACTTCGGCATCAAGGAAGTGCTGCATTGCCGCATTCATGCCGAAGGCCAGCGAAAGGCCGATTGCGACAACGATAATCCCCTTGAGAATCACGCGGGGCAGCGCGGATAATTCGTGTTTATTTTGCATGGTGTTCCTCCGATCTGCTTGGTTTGCCATCAGAACTGGAAGTAAATGAAGCTCTTGTTATCGTATGCGCCGAAGATGATGATAATAAAGAGAAGCAGGGCATACGATGCGATTCGGACAACCTGCGCGACGGGGGTGCGCGCGTTATAGTGCTCGACCACCTGCGGTACGGTCATGAGTGCCTCGACGAGGAAGAGCAGAAGCGGGACGGCGAGTGCGGTATAGATGCGGAAATCGGCAATGTGGGCAAAATCGTAGGTGGTCTTGGTGAAGAGATTGCCGAAGACGTAGAAGGCGTCGGCAAAGCTGTTGGCGCGGAAGAAGACCCAGGAGAGGGAGATCAGCGTGAAGGTGGTGAGCATAGCCATGGTGTTGCTGAGGAGATGTCCCGGCGTCAGACCGACGGCCGATTTGATCTTTTCTCTGATCGGCTTGAGGAACCGGGAGATCACGATGTAGATGCCGTTCAGCGCGCCCCAGGCCACGAAGGTGAAGGCTGCGCCGTGCCAGATGCCCGATATGGTGAAGGTGACCAGCTGATTGAAGCACCAGCGGGGTTTGGACACGCGGTTTCCGCCCAGCGGAATATAGACGTAGTCCTTAAACCAGGTGGAGAGTGAAATGTGCCAGCGGCGCCAGAATTCGGGGACCGATTGTGAGAAATAGGGCATATCGAAATTCTTCATCAAATGAATGCCCATGCAGCGTGCCGCGCCGATGGCAATATCCGAGTAGCCCGAGAAGTCACAGTAGATCTGCACGGTGAAGGCCAGCACGCCCACCACAAGACCCATACCCGAGAAGGATTCAACGTGATTGAAGACGGCGTCGGCGAGGATGGCGAGGTTATCGGCAACGACGACCTTCTTGAACATACCCCACAGCATCATTTTCCCACCGTAGGAGATATCGCTGTAGCAAAGGAAATGCTCTTCCTTGAGCTGGGAGAAAAGATTGGTACTGCGCTCGATCGGACCGGCGACGAGCTGAGGAAAGAACATGAGGAAAAGAGAAAAATCGATGAAGTTTTTCTCTGCCTTCTCGCGGCCGAGAAAAACGTCGATGAGGTATCCCATGCTCTGGAAGGTATGGAAGGAGATACCGATCGGAAGCACGACCTCGGGCAGAACAACGGTGCGCATATCGATCATATGACCGAAGAAGTTGATGGTATCTTCAAGCAGGCCCAGGTATTTGAAGAAGACGAGCATACCGACGTTGAGCAGAATGGCAACGAGAAAGGCTGCCTTGCTCAGCTTTTTTCGCCCCGCGTCCCGGGCACGTTCGACGCCGAGTGCGCCGAAAAAGTCAATGAGGGTGGTGCAGAGTAGAATGATGATGTACTTCGGAATGAAGGACATATAGAAATAACAGCTTGCCGCAAGCAGGAAGTAGCGCCTGAATTTGTGCGGAAGCAGGAAAAAGACGGTAACGACAATCGGAAAGAAAATCAAAAATTCGATCGAATTAAAGAGCATAGGCCCCTCCGCGTCCTGTGGTGGATTTTTGAATATTATATCATATTTTCCCGTATTTGGCAATAGAAAAAGAGTTAAATTACACAAAAACAAGATGCCGCAAAGTGCGGGAATGCGTCTTGCCAAAATTTCACGCGAATACCGAACCAATCCGCCGTGCCGCACAGACGGAATGCGGGGAGAAGGCTTATTGTGGGTTGGTGGGAAGGAGAAAATCCGCGCAATCAACGTATCGTACCGCTTTTCTTCTCTGCCGGAGGAGGGAGGAGGTTCGGAAAAGAAAAGGATCTACCGCGTCAAAACGGCAGATCCTTTTGAAAAAAGTACTTTATGCATGCTTGCGCTTCTCCCACGCACGGACGACGGCGTTGACAATCCACGCGCCGCAGAAGCCGAACAGTGTGCCGAGCAGAAGGCCGCCGAGCACGTCGGTCGGGTAGTGTACGTAGAGGTAAAGGCGTGAGAAGGCCACGAGGATAGCGGCAATCAGCGAGAGGATGCCCCAGGGCTTGCGGTGGCGGAGCATCAGGACGGTTGCGGCTTCGAAGCAAACGAGGGTGTGGCCCGAGGGGAAGGCGTAGGATTTGAGCGGCTCGACGAGCAGCTCAACGCCTTCTTTGAGATTATAGGGGCGCACGCGGGCAATGAGGGGCTTGAGGGTCAGATTACCGATGAGGTATCCGAGCAGCATGGCGACGCCCATCATGATGCCGGTTTTTCGGGTCTTGGGGAAGATCATCAGGATAAGGGCGACGGCAATCCAGAAGATGCCCTCGTCGCCGAGCATGGTGATGATCGGCATCAGGAAATCAAGCACGGCACAGCGAAGATTGGCCGCAATCCAGTCGAGGATGGCAAAATCCATGTCAATAATTGCTTGCATAATACTCTCCCGTTATCAGAGATTGTTGGTCATGTCGTAGATGAGAAATTCACCGTTGACGCGATGCAGATAGAAGGTGACGTCAAACTGCTCGCGGTAGTCTTCGTTTCCGTTGCGGTGCAGAACCTGCACGAAGCGGATACGGCAGGAGAAGGTGTTCTCATCGTAGGCGTAAAATTCACTTGCGCTGACGTCGTCAAAGCTGTATCCGTTATGGATCCAGACGAATCCGACCGGCACCTGGCGAATGGTTTCGTAGAGGTCGGTGGTTTTGTCGAAATAGCTTGAGAAGGAGGCAAAATAGCCGTCACGCATGACGTAGGCGGCGTAGTTCTGCGCAACCTTGATCATTTGATCAGCGTACTTGTCGTGCAATGCCGTATCGTAGACAATGTCCGCCTCCCATACACCGGTTTCTTCATTCAGCGTCAGCGGTGCAGCCGATCCATTCGGTGAGATGACCTCAACGGTCGGTGCACGCAGCAGAGCGCCTGCCTCGTAGGTGGTGAAGGTGATTCCGCTCACTCCCTCGGGCACGTGCTCGCAGGAGGAGGTAGGAACACCCGTTTCGGTGACATAGGATTCGTCGAGCAGATTCCCGTTGATATAGACGGCGTCTCCCGTCCGCGCGGTAACGCTTACCGTTTCCTCGGGACGGATATAAAGCTCGATGTCCCCTATTTCGTATTGTTCAAAGCCGAATTCGGTGGTCTCAGTGCTTTTTTTTAGCGAGAAGATTGCGATCTTCAGGTCGCCTGCCTTGACCAGATAGCGGAGTGAACCGTCAGCGCCTGACGTCGTTGCGGCGTAGCTTGTGGGCAGGCCGCCGTAGCGCTCGGTCAGCTCAGCGACGAAGCTCTCCTTCGTTTCAAGCGGAGAGACGTTTTCGGGGATATCGCAGGCCGCCGCAAGTGCCGCAAAGTCGGGACTTGCAAAATAAGTATTGAACGCCTCCTCGGCCGCATATTTAGGCTGGGCATTCTCAAAATCGGCCATCACGATCTCAAGCTGAGCAAGGGCGAAGTGCATCACGGTGACAAAGGCCGCCACGAGCAGGAGCAGAAAGATGTAAAATATGGGGAAGTGGAATTTCTTTCTTCTTTTTTCTTTTGTCGGACTCACGATGCGCCCTCCTCTCTGACCATGATATAGGTGGGGATGAAGCGCGGCGGGGTGAAGGCCTTGAACTTGTTAACCATGCCCTTGCGCTGATTTTCATCAAGCGTACTGACGTCAACGTCGTATTTGGTAAACCAATCGCGGTAATACATCATGGCAGAGGAGCCGCCGTCGAGCATGCCGGCCGTGATTGCGCCGTAGCTGACCATGACGTCGATGATATCGTTGTGGGTTGCTCCCAGGCTTGCCGCCGTGCGTCCGTCGGTCACGATCATGATGACGGTGCCGTCGGCACGCTGACCGATGGCGGTGCGCTGTGCTTTTCCGGTGTTGTCGTCGTTGTAGTGCAGGGTGACTTTATCCCCCTCGTGGGTGATGAGGGTGTTGCCGTTCTGGAAGGAAACGGCGTCACGGATGCCGAGTGCGTCGGCCTGCGCCGGCGTCATTGATTCGGCGACCACAAGCCGATGGTCTTTGTCAATACCGATGAAGGTGCGGCGGGAATAGTCGTTGTAAACCATCTTTCCGAGTGAGTAGGTCAGTCCCATGGGGCGACCGCCGTCGCCGCCTCCGCCCGTATCCCAGAACTCGCCGCCGTTGATGGCTGCGACGGCACCGTCACGGTCAACGCCGGTGAAAATCTGCATACCGGGCAAACCGCTCTTGAAATCGCTTGAGGTGGAAACGTAAACGCGGGAGGGGTCACGAACAAGCAGAACGTAGCCCTTAAAGGTGGGGCCGCTGATGGTCTCAAAGAGCATGCCGTCAATGGCAGAGGCCCATTCGTCAACCGGCTCTCCCTTCTCGTCGGTTTTGACGGGGGGGGCAAATTCATCGAGGTTAATTTCCTCCTGGCGGACGACGTGGCTGTTTGCCACGATTTTCTCAACCTCTTCGTCAGACATGAAAAGTCCGGGTACCCATTTGGCTGCACTGGTTTGCATGGCAGTGAGGACGAGGGCGTTGCGGATGGTGGGGCTTGGCCCGTTAACGATGGTGTGGCAGAGGGCAAAGACACCACCCACGAGCAGAAGGATCACGACGAGAAGCAGAAGCAGGGTGCGGCGGATAATCAGGCCGGCAATTGCCAGTCCCGAGTGCTTTTTCTTGCGTCGGTGCCCGGAGCTCGCGGGAACGGGTGTGTCGGGGCGGGGATTCTTAGGGGT
>JAZODX010000122.1:0-12433 GCA_045597265.1 Eubacteriales bacterium
GGGGGCTGCGGTAAAGTACGCCGCGTAAAATTCCAGCGGTCTGTGTACCTTGTACCATGCAAACTGAATGGCCTGCATGACATACGCTGCCGCGTGAGCCTTGGGGAACATGTACTTGATCTTCTTGCACGATGCGATATACCAGTCGGGAATGTTCTGCTCCTTCATGGCACCTTCCATCTCCGGCGTCAGACCCTTGCCCTTTCGGACGGATTCCATCGTCTTGAACGCCATCGATTTTTCGACACCGTGGTATGACAGATACAGCATGATAGAGTCACGCGTACCGATAACCTCGGAAATCGTACACGTACCGTCGCGGATGAGTTCCTGCGCGTTACCAAGCCACACGTCCGTACCGTGGGAAAGTCCGGAGATCTGCAACAGATCCGAGAAGTTCTGCGGCTTTGCCTCCTTCAACATTCCCTGTGCAAACGGCGTACCGAATTCGGGAATGCCCCAGGTGCCCAGCTCACAGCCCATGATGTCCTCGGGCTTGAGTCCCAGCGGCTTGCAGGAGGTAAACAGTCCGTAAACGGCACGGTCGGAGGTATCGACGGTATCGACGGGAATGTCGGTATACCGTTCGAGAATCTTTAACTTGGTCGGCATATCGTGTCCGAGCTCGTCCAGCTTCAGAATCGTGTCGTGCAGATACGTAAACTGGAAGTGTGTGGTGATGATCTCCGAGTCGGGCGAATCCGCCGGGTGCTGAATCGGTGTGAAGTCATATACATCGTATTCACGCGGGACAACGATGATGCCGCCCGGATGCTGTCCTGTCGTCCGCTTGACGCCGACGCAGTTCTCAACCAGGCGGTTCATCTCTGCTTTATTCATCCAGATCCCCTTCGATTCGAGATATTTCGCCACGAAGCCGTAGGCCGTCTTGGATGCAAGCGTACCGAGCGTACCCGCGCGGAAGACGTTCTCCGCACCGAAAAGCTCCTCGGTGTATTTATGTACCTTTCCCTGGACGTCACCCGAAAAGTTAAGGTCAATATCGGGGGATTTGTCGCCGTAGAAGCCGAGGAAGGTCTCAAAGGGAATATCGTGACCCTCCTGGCAGAGCTTTTCCCCGCAGATCGGGCAGATACGGTCGGGCAGGTCATAACCCGAGCCGACAGATTTGACAAGGGCGGTCAGCTCACTCTCCCGTCCGGCTTCAATTTCGGTAAAGGTATTGAAGCGGCAGGCAGGGCAGTAATAATGGGGGGGGAGGGGGTTGACCTCCGAAATACCCGACATGGTGGCAACGAAGGATGAGCCGACCGAGCCGCGTGAGCCGACCATATAGCCGAGGCTCTCACTGTAGGCAACCAGCTTGACGGCGATCATATAAAGCACCGCAAAGCCGTGCTTGATAATCGAGGTCAGCTCACGGTCAAGACGGTCGCTGACGAGGGTCGGCAGATCGTCGCCGTACATTGAGCGGGCGCGGCGCCAGCAGCTTTCCTGCAGTTCTTCTTCCGCGCCCTCCATCTTCGGGGTATAGTTCCCTTCCGGAATCGGGCGAACCGTCTCGATCATATCGTTGATGAGATTGGTATTGGTCACGACGACCTCATACGCCTTCTCTTCGCCGAGATAGGCAAATTCGCGAAGCATTTCCTCGGTGGTACGAACGTAAAGTCCGACATCCTTATCGGCATCCGAAAATTTCATACCGGCAAGCAGGATCTTTCGATAGATCTCATCCTCGGGATTGAGGAAGTGTGCGTCGCAGGTGGCGACGACAGGCTTGCCCATTTTCTCACCGAGGGCAACGATGCGGCGGTTGAGATCGCGAAGCCCCTCTTCGTCGGCAATCGTGCCGTTGGCGATCAGGAAGCGGTTATTGCAGATAGGCTGAATTTCAAGATAATCGTAAAATTCAGCGATCTGCTCAAGCTCGGACTGCGGGCGATTCTCGAGAATGGCAGTGAACAGCTCGCCCGCCTCGCAGGCAGAACCGATCAGAAGACCCTCTCTCATCTCGCTCAGCAGCGACTTGGGCAGGCGCGGGGTGCGTCGGAAATATTGCAGATATCCCGCCGAGATGAGCTTATAGAGATTCTTCAATCCCGTCGAATTGCGGACCAGCAGAATCTGATGAAAGGTTTTAAGCTTGAGCGGGTCTGCATGCTCACTCATATCGGTGATCATATCCGAGAAGGACTGCACGCCCTCGGTCTTCATCTTCTCGGTCATGCAGAAGAAGATACGGGCAAGCATTTCGGCATCGTCGCAGGCACGGTGGTGATCAAAATCACCGAGGCCGTAGTATTCGGCCAGCACGTCAAGCTTATGCCGCTTGAGATCGGGATTGAGGTGACGGGAAAGCGCGACGGTGTCAAGATAATCGTTTGAAAAAGGCAGGCCGCAGGCTTCGGCCGCAGCACGGACAAAGCTGATATCAAAGTTCGCATTGTGCGCGATCATCAGTCTGTCACCGATGAACGCGAGGAACTTCGACACCACCTCCTCAATCGGCGGGCAGTCGGCCACCATTTCATCGGTAATGCCGGTCAGCTCAACGATATTTTGCGGAATCGGGCATCCCGGATTGACCAGTGCATTGAAGCGGTCGAGGACTTCCCCGCCCCGGACAAGCACAGCACCGATTTCGGTGATCTTGCAGTTCATGGGAGAAAGCCCCGTCGTTTCCAGGTCAAAGACGATCAGCTCCTCGTCAAAGCTCCGCTCGGCATTTCCCCAAAGGGCGCGCGCAGTATCGTCGACGAAATAGGCCTCAATGCCGTAGATCACCTTCATGCCGCACTTCTCGGCGGCGATCATGGCCTCGGGAAAGGCCTGAACGTTGCCGTGGTCGGTAATGGCAACGGCAGAGTGTCCCCATGCCTTTGCGGTTTTGACCGCAACGTCGGGAGGGATGACGGCGTCCATCGCCGACATATTGGTATGCAGATGCAGCTCAATTCGCTTCTCGGGGGCATCGTCGGTGCGCATCTTCTTGGCGATGACGGCAATATCGCTGTAATAAAGCGACAGGTCGTCGTCGTTGCGGTCAGGCTTGGTATATCCGTGCACGGCAAGCACCGCTCCGTTTTTGGCAACAGCGCACAGCGGCCCTGCCTCGTCGGCCTCTACCGAAAAGCGGCGCACCATAATCGAGGATGAACCGTCGGTGAGCCCGAAGCTGATATTGAATTTGCCTCCCCCGCGTGTCTCTTCACGGGTAAAACCGAACACCTCCCCCAGCACAACCAGATTACGGGTCGGGCGGTCGATAGAAGCAATAGGGGTGGGGGTCTGAAGAGAAAACTCACCGCCGATGGCAAAATTCGGCGAGGAGAGATCAAAGGTGCGGTAACCGATGGTCAGCAGATCGCCGTCGCGATTCGGCGGAGGAGGATTGAGCAGAGTCGGTACTTTTTTGAGATTGAGGGTTGGCTTTTCCGCCTCCGCCTGCGGCGGAGGCGCAGATTTGACCACGTGGTAGGCGCGCTCGGCCTCGGCAATCGAATGGTCAATTGCCGCAAACCGATCGTCATAGCGCGGTATCTGATCTTCGCTCTCATTATGCGTGACGGACACCTTAATCTCTCGGGAAAACTCACTGCGGATAATGCCGGCGATTACCTCGGGCGTGCGTGCATCGTATAGCAGGCGCAGACCGCCCTCGGCCAGCGGAATGGCAATATTCAGTTCGTCATCCTGCAGGGTATAGGTATAACGCGAGAAAAAGCCTCTCGCCACGATGCCTACCCGCTCGGTTTCAAGCAGGATCTGCGGCAGATAAGCCTCAGTAAAGCTGTCGGGAGAATAATGCGGGAGAATGCGCACCGAGCGCAGCTCATATGCCGATGCAATCCCCTCTTCAATCGCATAAAGCAGAGACTTGTCCACCGGTGTGGAAAAGCTTGCATGAATCTCTATCATCCGCTCCTCACGGCTGGCGCGCAGACGGGTATCGGTGGCCGAGGCGAGCAGTGCACGGGCGGCAGAGGACGGTTCGTAGCGGGAGAATATCTCAAGCAGATTTTTTTCGTTTGACACATCTGTTCTCCTTCGGTTATATACGGTCTCGGATTGCCTTCAGCTCGGCAATCAGGCGGTCGATAACCGCCGCCTCGGGAATCTTTTCCACAATCACACCACGGCGAAAGAGGACGGCCTCTCCCACGCCGCCGGCAATGCCGACGTCGGCCTCTCTTGCCTCGCCGGGGCCGTTGACCACGCACCCCATCAGAGCAACCTTGGCCTCAAGTCCGCCAAGCCCCTCTGCCTCCACGGCCGCCTCGAAGCGTGCGACGAGCGGGATCAGATCAATCTTGGTTCGACCGCAGGTGGGACAGCAAATCATATCAAGCCCTCTCTGCCCTTCCATATCCACAGCGGAGAGAATCCGTCTGGCGGCACTCACCTCGCGGAGCGGGTCAGCGGTCAGGGAAACGCGAAGCGTATCTCCAATACCGTCGCAGAGGAGGGCACCGATGCCTGCCGCGCTCTTAATCATGCCCATCGTTTCGCTTCCCGCCTCGGTCACGCCAAGATGGAGCGGATAAGGGCAGGCGGCGGCAACCAGGCGGTTGGCCGCAATCATCTCGGGCACGCCCGATGCCTTGATGGAAATGACAATATCGGTAAAATCACAGCGCTCAAGCAAGGAAGCGTGATAAAGCGCGCTCTCACAGAGCGCCTCGGGAGTCGGACTGCCGTGACGGGCGAGAATGGATTTTTCCAGCGAGCCGCTGTTGACGCCGATGCGGATCGGAATATGCCGCACGGCACAGGCACGGCAAACGGCACGCACCTTTTCCTCATCCCCAATATTGCCGGGATTGATGCGAATCTTGTCCACGCCCTGCTCGGCGCAGGCCAGGGCAATCCGATGGTCAAAATGAATATCGGCCACAAGCGGCACGTCGGGCAGCTTTTCCTTGATATAGCCGACGGTCGGCGCGGCGTCGAGATCAGGAACGGCGAGACGAATAATATCACAGCCCGCCGCAGACAGCGCCTTGACCTGCGCAAGCGTAGCCTCGCGGTCGTGGGTATCGGTATTGGTCATCGACTGAATGGGCAGCCGATGACTGCCGCCGATGCCAATACGGCCGACGGTAACAGGATTGGTTTTACGACGGATCGAATTATATTTCATGCGGAGATCCCTTTCTATCCGAAGAGTTTCATGACATCCTTGAAGGAAATGAAGAGCATAAAGCCAAGCAGAATCACGATGCCGGCAAAATGGATATACGCCTCAAGCTCGGGCTTGAGGGGCTTGCGGCGAATCGCTTCGAGAAGCAAAAAGACAAACCGTCCTCCGTCAAGTGCGGGCAGGGGGAGCATATTCATAATGCCGAGGTTGACGCTGATGAGGCTGACGAGATAAATCAGATCAAGCGAGCCGCTCTCTGCCGCCTGCCCGATCTGCTGCGTTGCGCCGACGGGACCCGAGATCTGCTCAAGACCGTAGCGCCCCGAGACGAGATCCACGATAGAATCCCAGACCAGCTCCACCGACATAACCGAGCGCCAGAAGGCGTGCTCGACCAGACGGGGCAGCGTTTTCTCGGCGTATCCGTACGGAATAAAGTCGTACTGACCGAAAATCAGCCCATCCTCGGTTGTGGTCGGGAAGATAACGTCCTCAAGGAGAAGCTTTGCCCCGTCTCTCTCAACCAGCAGATCGACCGGCTCGAAGCCCTTGTGCGTAATATCGTAGACCAGCTCGTGTCCAATGTGCACGCGCTCACCGTTCACACGCAGAATCGTATCATTTATCTGAAGACCGGATTCGGCACTGGTTGCCCCGTCCATAAACTTGGCAACCTTGGTGGAAATCAGGGTCTGATCTGCCGAAAGCAACAGAATAAAGGCCGCGAGAAGTCCCACGAGGATATTCGTGGCCGAGCCGGCCGCCGTGATGATCATCCGCTGCCAGACCGGCTTGTGCCCGAAGGCATTTTCATCCTCCGAATCCTCATCCTCTCCCACCATACTGACGAAGCCGCCGATGGGAAAGAGACGAATGGCATATACGGTATCGTATTTTCTGGATTTTCGCGAAATAATTTTCGGCCCCATGCCGATGGAAAACTCCTTAACCGGAACGCCGAAGCGGCGGGCGAAGAAGAAATGGCCGCCCTCATGGATGAGGATCAGCAGGCTGAAGGAAAGCAATGCAACGAGAATTGACCAGATTTTTATGGGAAGTCCCTCCTTGGAATTAAGGCTCGGTTCGAGGTATCAGCGGATTTGCTCGGCGGCAATCCGGCGTGCGGTGCGATCTGCCTCGGTAATCTCCGCAAGCGAACGGCAGCGTGCCGCGTCAGACAGTGCGGAAACAGTGGCAGAAACGGTATCCATGATCCCGGTAAAACTCAGACGACGATCAAGGAAGGCGGCAACCGCAACCTCGTTTGCGGCGTTCAGCACCGCAGGCATTGCTCCGCCCCGTGCAATGCAGTCAACGGCAAGCGGAAGCAGAATAAAAGTATCGGTATCGGGAGAAAAGAAGGTCAGCTTGCCCAGCGTCCGCCAGTCAATCGCGCCGACCTCGCCCGGCACGCGGGCAGGATAGGTGACGGCATAGCGCACGCAGGTACGCATATCGGGCACGCCAAGCTGGGCAATGATGCCGTTGTCATTGTATTCGACCATCGAATGGATTATACTCTCGCGGTGTACGACCACCTCGATCTGTGACGGTTGTACGCCGAAGAGATGGACCGCTTCGATGACCTCAAAGCCCTTGTTCATCATGGTAGCGCTGTCAACGGTGATTTTTGCCCCCATTTTCCAGGTGGGGTGTGCAAGCGTCTGCTCAACCGTAATGCGGTCAAGCTCCCCGCGCGTGCGCCCAAAGAAGGGACCGCCCGACGCGGTGAGGAGAATTTTTTTGAGGTCCTCCCGCCGCCCTGCAGCAAGGCACTGGAAGATCGCACTGTGCTCGCTGTCGACCGGAAGGATCGTCTGTCCCGCCTCTCTTGCGGCCGCCATGACGATATCGCCCGCAACAACCAGCGATTCCTTATTGGCCAGCGCAAGCCGTCTTCCCGCACGCAGAGCGGTCAGCGTCGGTTCAAGGCCTGCACGGCCAACGATTGCGTTGAGAACGATTTCTCCCTCGGTCTCTTCAATCATATCACAAACGCCGCGGCTGCCCGCATAGATACGGATATCGGTATCGGCGAGGCGCGTGCGCAGCTCAGCCGCGGCCTGCTCGTCCGCCATCGCACAGGCAAGGGGCGCAAACTCGCGGGCAAGCGCTTCGGTCTCGTTTACGCTTCGATTGGCACTGAGTGCCGCGACACGCAGATGCTGTTCACGGGCAACGTCAAGCGCCTGAAGACCTACCGATCCGGTTGCGCCGAGGACGATAATCGACGGCAGCGACGTATTTATTTGCAAATTCATTCGATCATTTCCTTTCTTCGGAAAAATCCCTTATCCGAAACGACAAAAAGGCAGGGTAACGGCAAACCCGTTATTCCCTGCCCTTTTAATTATCCGTGAAAGAGTCCCATCTCGGGCAGTGCACAAAGCAACAGCAGAACGACGGCAACCGCCGCAACGCTGTCAAAGCGATCCATTACACCGCCGTGGCCGGGAAACAGCGTCCCGTAATCCTTGATTCCGTGCTCACGCTTAATGAGCGACGCGATCAAATCCCCGATCTGCGCAACAACCGAAAGAATCAGACCGCTGACGGCAAGGAAAAGATAGTTGGGCTCGGCATGGAAAAAGGTCTCGGTAATCCAGCCGAAGAACAGGCAGGCAAGGATGCAGAAAATCACACCGCCCACAGCCCCCTCAACCGTCTTTTTCGGGCTGACCGAGGGGATCAGCTTATGCCGCCCGAACAGGCGGCCACAGAAATAGGCAAAGCTATCGGAAATCCATGCGGCGAGAAAAACGAGAAGATACAGATATTTTCCCGTCTCCTCGATATCGCGGATCATGACGAGCGAGGAAAAAGCAAGCGCAACGTAAGTACCGGTTGCAAAAATCTCGGTGCTCTGCGCAAGGGTAAGGCCGCGATGGGAGAAAACGGTCAGGGCCATCAGATAGAAGAAATAGGCCATGAGAACGTAGAGTGCAAGGCTGCCGAAGGAATTGATTCGTCCCATCAGTCTTGCGGCAATCGGGAAGCCGACAGCCATACCGTAAAGCGGCCAGGTTGCGGCGATATTCCGATGAACGCCCAGACAGCGCATCATCTCAAGCATGCCCACGAAAGCCATAATTGCTGCGGCGGCAACAAAGAGCCAGGTATCCGAAAAAATCAGGATAGGGACAATGGCAGCCAGCCCGATAAAAGCGGTTATGAGTCGTATTCGCATAGAGTCGATTCCTTTCACACACCGCCGTATCGGCGTTGTCTTGCATAAAAATGGCGCACGGCCGCATCGACGTCATCGGCCGAGAGGTCCGGCCAGAGCACGTCGGTGAAATAAAATTCGGCATACGCCGCCTGCCAGAGCAGGAAATTGGACAGTCTGATCTCACCGCCGGTACGGACGATGAGATCAGGGTCGGGGGAATGCGCGGTATAGAGAGCGCGGGAGATATCCTCGGGGGTAATCTGCGTTTTTCCCTCGCCGATCAGGGTATTGACGGCGTGGGCAATTTCATCCCGTCCTCCGTAATTGAGGGCGACGTTGAGCGTCAGCGAACGGTCGGCTGAAATGCGCTCGACGTACGCAATCCGCTCGCGGAGTGGGGCGGGCAGGACGGTCATATCACCGATAAAGTGATAGCAAATGTCCTGCGCCTCAGCATCGTTTTCACAGCTGTCAAGATACTCCTCAAGCAGGCGCAGAATTGCGTCAACCTCCCGCTTGGGTCTTGACCAGTTCTCGGTAGAAAAGGCGTAGACGGTAACCGTTTTGATTCCGATATCTCCGCAATGGCGGACAACCTTTTTGAAGTTGGCCGCGCCCGCCTTATGCCCGTATTCACGGGGCATCATGCGGCGCTTGGCCCATCGGCCGTTGCCGTCCATAATAAATGCAATATGGGCAAGCCTCTCGTCGACACGCAAGGCACCCTGCATTTCATTCTGCATCGGTTTCTCCACCTCTTCTTTCCCGTTGTGCGGAATGCACTCAGATCTCCATGATCTCCTTATCCTTGGCAGCGGTGATCGCATCGACCTGCTTGATGTACTTATCAGTCAGATCCTGCACTGCCTTTTCGGAAGCCTTCTGCTCATCCTCAGTCATCTGACCGTCCTTCTTGAGAGCCTTGCAGGCGTCATTTGCATCGCGGCGGATGTTGCGGATGGCAACCTTTGCGTCCTCACCGTACTTCTGAATCTGCTTCTTGAGCTCGCGGCGGCGCTCCTCGGTCGGCTGCGGGAAAATCAGACGAAGAACCTTACCGTCGTTCTGCGGGGTAATGCCGATATCGGAAGCGAGGATTGCCTTCTCCATATCCTTGAGCGACTTTGCATCAAAGGGAGAGATCGTGAGGGTCTTCGCGTCGGTTACGCGAACGTCAGCCATCGTGGTGATGGGCGTGGGGCTGCCCCAGTAATCGAAGGTCACACGGGAGAGGACACCTGCGTTTGCGCGGCCTGCGCGAACGGTGCTGAGGGTTTCTTCCAGCGAGCCGAGGCTCTTTTTCATTCTCTCTTCATAATCCTTGGTGTTCAGTTTCATGTTGCTTCTCCTTTTCGATAATCGATTATTATTTCTTCACTGTTTGGATTCGGGCGCGGGGTGGACAATCGTACCGATCTTCTCGCCGGCGAGTACACGGTTGATGTTATCGGGATCACGCAGATCAAAGGCAATGAAGTTAACCTTCTGCTCAAGCCCGAGCTGAGCGGCCGTCTGGTCGATCGCCTTCAGTTTTTCGGCAATAATCCGCTCGTAAGTAAGGGTGTCCAGCTTCTTCGCCTTGGAATTGGTGCGGGGATCGCTGTCATAGATGCCGTCAATATTTTTGGCCATCAGAACGATATCCACGTCAAGCTCTGCACCTCTGACAATAGCCGTCGTATCGGTCGAGACGAAGGGAATACCGAGCCCGCTGCCGAGAACAACCACCTTGCCTGCGGCAAGTGCGTCGTTTGCGGCGTCACGGGAATAATGTGTCGCCAGGGGAGATACGTCGACCGTGGACATAGCCACGGCAGGAACACCGGCCTGCTCAAGTGCGTCAACCACGGCAAGTGCGTTAATTACCGTTGCCAGCATACCCATTCCGTCACCGCGCGAACGGCTCTTCATCGAGAAGCCCGATTGACGGCCGCCCCGCCAGATATTTCCGGCGCCAACGACGACGACAAGCTGAGTGCCGCTTTGATAAATCCGCTTAAGGGCCTCTGCGGTATCGTGCAGACGCGTTTCATCATAGATGGTAGTGCTTCCCTCGACGTGCATTGCCTCACCCGAGAGTTTAATCAAGAGTCTGTGATAAATCGGTTTAACGGTGTCCATGAAATTGACCGCAGCTTTCGACAGAAAGCTTCCTTTCTTCGGAATATTGAGCCGGGTATACTTCGCTCAGACGTCCTTGGCCTCAAGCCGCATTTCTCTGCTGAAAAATATACCTCTTATATTTTACTCCATTGACGAAAATTTGTAAACAGCCTTTTTGAAAATTTTCATCTATTTTTTGATTATTGTGAAAAAAAACTGCCACAGGAGCGGACTCTCGTGACAGTTTTTTCCGTATTACGCGGGGATTACCCGATCAGAGAATTATTTGCCGGTCAGCTTTGCGATTTCCTCAGCAAAGTTGTCCTCTCTCTTCCGAATACCCTCGCCCTTTTCAAAGCGCCAGAAACCGTCGATGGTGATTGCGCCGCCCAGCTCCTTAGCGGTAGCTGCAACGTACTGAATAACCTTCATCGAATCGTCCTTGACGTAAGCCTGCTCGCAGAGGCAGTTGTTGTCGTAGAACTTGCCGATACGGCCGGTAACCATCTTCTCGATGATGGCCTCGGGCTTCTTTGCGTTGGCGGGATCGTTCTTGATCTGTGCCATAAGGATATTCTTTTCCTCTTCGATCACCGAAGCGGGAACAGAGGCCTTGTCGAGGTAAGCAACGGGGTATGCACCGACCTGCAGAGCGATGTTCTTTGCGAACTCAGCAAATGCAGGGGTTGCTGCAACAGCGTCATCAGCAGTAAACTTGATGATAACACCGATGCTGCCCTTACCGTGAATATAGGTGCTGGTCAGGCCCTCAACGATGACGAAGCGGCGGATTTCCATCTTCTCACCGATCTGGAAGATCATTTCCTTCATCTTATCATCAACGGTCATGTCGGTGTCAAGATACTTTGCTGCCATCAGAGCGGCAACGTCAGCGGGCTTCTGCGCGATAATGGTCTCAAGCAGAGCCTTAACATACTCCTGGAAGGAAGCGTTCTTTGCAACGAAGTCGGTCTCGGAGTTAACCTCGATCATGGCAGTGGTGTTGCCGATGGTCATGATGTCAACGATACCGTCAGCGGCAATGCGGTCAGCCTTCTTGGCTGCAACAGCCAGGCCGCGCTCACGCAGGACCTTGATGGCCTCATCCATATCACCGTTGGCCTCAACGAGAGCCTTCTTGCATTCCATCATACCGCAGCCCGTCTTTGCGCGCAGAGCTGCTACGTCTTTTGCTGCAATGTTTGCCATTGTTCTCTATCTCCTTATTTTTTCGTTAGACTCAAGCGTTAGCTGCGTCCTCAGCTGCTTCAGCGGCGGTAGCCTCTGCCTCAGCCTCGGTCAGCTGCTCACCCTGCTTGCCCTCGATAACAGCGTCAGCGAGAACGGAGGAGATCAGCTTGATGGCGCGGATAGCGTCATCGTTACCGGGGATGATATAGTCAGCATCATCGGGATCACAGTTGGTGTCGACGATGGCGATAACCGGAATACCCAGCTTCTTTGCCTCGGCAACAGCGTTCTTTTCCTTGCGGGGGTCAACGATAAAGATTGCGGAGGGGAGAGTGTCCATGGTACGGATACCGCCCAGGTTCTTCTCGAGGTCGAAGATTTCCTTCTGCTTTGCGGCAACTTCCTTCTTGGGAAGCATATCAAAGGTGCCGTCCTCCTGCATCTTGGTCAGGTTATTGAGACGGTTGATGGAGCGCTTGATGGTCTTGAAGTTGGTCATCATACCGCCGGGCCAACGAACGTTGACATAGTACATACCGCAGCGGGTAGCCTCTTCCTTGATGGCATCGGCAGCCTGCTTCTTTGTACCTACGAAAAGGAGAGTACCCTTCTCGGTGGAGAGGTCACGAACGAAGTTATAAGCCTCGTCGAACTTCTTAACGGTCTTCTGCAGGTCGATGATGTAGATACCGTTTCTTTCGGTGAAGATGTACTCAGCCATCTTCGGGTTCCATCTTCTGGTGTGGTGACCGAAGTGGACACCTGCTTCGAGCAGCTGCTTAATGGTGATAACTGACATTTTTATGTCCTCCTGTATGGTTTTTCCACCACAGTACCCCCTTCGCCTGGACGACCGCATCCTTTGC
>JAZODX010000123.1:0-3524 GCA_045597265.1 Eubacteriales bacterium
TGCCCCTTCGGCACGTTCGAGAACGGGTGCTGCGCCCGGCATTACCCCCCCGGTTCCCCCGACGGCAGGTACCGTGCCGCAAACGCCGCCCCCGGCCAGCCCGACGGCAAGCACTGTGCCGCAGACATCGCCGACCAATCGCAAGGCGGTCCCCATGCCCAAGTCGACACCGCGTACGCCCGGTTTCCATCCGGCAAATGCGGGCGAGCAGAAGCCCGTGTCGCCCACGCCGCAAAAGAAGGCTGACGCACCGACCGAAAAAATCAGCCTTGCACACCGCATGGCGGAGGCTGATGCATCCGCGACCCGTCGCATGGACGTTACGCCCGCCGAGCCTAAGGGAGAAAAGTCCCGCGGGGGAGAGGGCGGGGGAGGGAAAAAGCAGAAAAAGCAGATATCCGAGGGCGTGGCAACCCTGCTCAGCATCGTCAAGGCAATCACCTATATCGTGTTCGTGATCGTGATTGCCGGATTCATCTCCTATTATACCATCTATATTGCCAACGATATGTTCGCTTTCGTCAAGTCGGACGAGCAGGTCACTGTGACCATTCCCGAGAACGCGACGATATACGACGTCAGTGAAGTGCTGGCCGAGAGCGGGATAATCACTTATCCCGACGTATTTGAGTTTTACGCGAAGCTCAACCACGACGACGGCAAATTCGTGGCCGGAGACTATGAGATCAACGGCATGATGAACTATGACGAGCTGCTGATGGCCTTTAAGGAAAGACGGGTGCGCGGCCGTATCTGGCTGACTATTCCCGAAGGATATTCGGTTGACGAGATCATTGATCTCTTCTTGGAAAATCATATTGGCGGCACGCGCGAGGACTGGGTGAATGCGGTTAATAATCTCGATCTTTACGCCGAGAGCTTTCCCTTCGTCAAAGCGCTGATCGGCAATCTTTCCGAGGATCGCACCTATGCCCTTGAGGGGTATCTTTTCCCCGACACCTACGAGTTCTATACCGACGCGAAGGCATCGCAGATCGTGTATAAGCTGCTCAATCGCTTCAATAACGTCTTCCGCGCGGATTTCTACACCCGTGCCGCCGAGCTTGGATATACGGTGGATGAGATTGTTGTTCTCGCCTCCATGATCGAGAAGGAAACCCGTCTTTACAACGAGTTTGAGCTTGTTTCTTCGGTATTCCATAATCGACTCCGCGATTCGGCAAAATATCCCTATCTGGAGAGTGATGCGACCATCCAGTATGCGGTCCGCCACGATACGGGCGAGCGCAAGGAGGAAATGACCCGGGACGACTGGGGCTACGAGTCACCCTATAACACCTATATTCACCGCGGGCTTCCGCCGGGACCGATTGCCAACCCCAGTTACCAGGCCATCACCTGTGCGCTCTATCCCGAGGAAACCAAGTATTATTTCTTCGTTGCCCGCAAGAACGGCGAAACGATTTTCTCCTCCACCATTGACGAGCATAACGCCGCCGTAGCAGAGGTAAGCCGAGAGGGATAAACTGCATGAAAAATGCCCCCGACGGAGTGATTCCGTCGGGGGCATTTGTTGTTTTTCTTTGCGCTTTTTATTCAGCCTTTTCGCGGCCGAGGATGGCGTTGGTGACGATACCGAGGATGAGTGCGGTGGCGATCGCCGTGATGGAGATTGCACCGAAGTTAAGGCTCAGGCCGCCGATGCCGGGAACGAGGATTGCAGCAACGACGAAGAGGTTACGGTTGCTCGAGAGGTCAACGCTCTGGAGCATCTTCAGACCGGAGACGGCGATGAAGCCGTAGAGGGCGATGCAGATACCGCCGATGATGCAGGTAGGAATGGTGTTGACGAACTGCACGATGGGGTTAAGGAAGGAAACCAGCATGGCCATGATGGCGGTGGTGGTGATGGTGTAGATGGAAGCGTTTCCGGTGATGGCTACGCAGCCGACGCACTCACCGTAGGTGGTGTTGGGGCATCCGCCGAAGAGAGCGCCCACGATCGAGCCGACGCCGTCGCCCATAACCGTTTTGCCGAGGCCGGGATCGGAGATCAGATCACGCTCGATGATGGTGCTGAGGTTTTTGTGGTCAGCGATATGCTCGGCGAGAACTACGAATGCAACCGGAGCAAACAGCAGAGCAAGAGAAGCGACAGATGCGCCGATGCCGTTTTCGGTAAAGTACTTGCCACCCTCCTCGATTGCCTTTACAAAGGTGAAATCGGGAACCTTGATGATGTTTGCGGGGGTAAGGGTAGTCAGTGCGGAGTAGTTAACGATCTTGAGGTAGTCGATTTCGGCGACATGACCGATCAAGGTGAAGATCGAAGCGACAGCATAGCCGCCGAGTACACCGATCACGAAGGGAATCATCTTGATGCCGCGGCCGCCCTTGACCGAAACGAGGATGGTGATGAAGAAGGCGATGATGCCGCAGAGGATGGCGATGAGGTTGTAGTCACCGCCGGCGGTGTTGTTGAGGTTGTTGATGGCCGAGCCCGAGAGGGAGAGACCGATCAGTGCAACCGTCGGACCGATGATAACGGGGGGGAGCAGCTTGTTGACCCAGCTCGTGCCAACAAAGTGGATGAGGATGGAGATTGCAACATAAACAAGACCTGCGATGATCGCGCCGGTGATGATGCCGAGGAAGCCGAAGGCTGCCGCACCGATCAGCGGAGAAATGAAAGCAAAGGAGCTGCCGAGGAATACGGGGCTCTTAAAGCGGGTGATGAGCAGGTAAACGAGGGTGCCGGCACCTGCGCCGAAGAGAGCAGCCGCCTGATCCATCTTTACGATTTCCTGTCCGCCGGAAACCAGGATCGGAACAAGGAGGGTAGCGGCAATGATGGAGAGGAGCTGCTGGAGTGCAAAGAGCAGATTCGGACCGAACTTCGGCTTGTCATGGATGTCATAAACCAGTTTCATATAAACCTCTTTCTCCGCCGGGAAAATAATCAGGGGACGGCAGATTCGGCGGTACACTGCCGACATAAACCGCGCTCATTATAGCATGTTTGGGGGAATTTTTCAAGTCTTTTGTCGAAATTGTGAATAATTTGTGCAAAATGCAAAAATGGGATAGCGTGCTGTTGGGCACGATATCCCATTGCAATTTGCGGAAAAGAGAAATCAGAGCATAGAGCGCCGAAGCTCCTCGGGGGAGATGGGGCTGAGATAAGCGGGCGGGATGTCAAAGATGGTTTTGCAGCCGTGCTGTCCCGCGGCGCTCATCCGTATTGCGGCGCGCGCACAGGCGACGAGAACCGATGCGGTGAACTCGGGGTTGGAATCGAGCTGCAGGCTGTATTCGATCACGTGGCGGTGCTCGCCTGCAAGACCGGTTCTGCCCGTTCGGATCACGCGGCCGCCGTGCGGGATGCCGCCGTGCTGTGCGGCCAGCTCCTCGGCCGGGATGAAATGCACCGTCGTGTCGTAGTCGGCGAAATAGTTGGGCATCGTTTTGATCTCTTCTTCGTTGCGGGCGAGATCGGCGCCCTCCTCGGCGACCACGAAGCATTCGCGGGTGTGCTTCTCGCGTGTGGTAAGCTCGGGCTCTTC
>JAZODX010000124.1:0-3896 GCA_045597265.1 Eubacteriales bacterium
GACGGTGGTCACGAGCCGGCAAACGCCCTCGCTGCCGAAGAGCTTGATGACGCGAAGGGCCTGATCGCCGACCGCCTCCATCGAGCGGAGCAGAGGGGTCTTCTTATCGAGGATTTCTCCCCCGTAGGAGCAAAATACGCAGGGAATGCAGAGTGATCCGTCCTTGATAAAGGCGTAGGAGGTCGGGTCCCACGCGGTATATCCGCGCGCCTCAAAGGTTGCGCGCAGACCGCCCGAGGGGAAGGAGGATGCGTCGGGCTCGCCCTTGATGAGCTCCTTACCCGAAAACTCCATAATAACGCGGCCATCCGAGGTCGGCGCAATAAAGCTGTCGTGCTTCTCGGCGGTGATTCCCGTCATCGGCTGGAACCAGTGCGTATAATGGGTTGCGCCCTTCTCAAGCGCCCAGTCCTTCATAGCCGCCGCCACGCTGTTGGCTACGGCAATGTCAAGGTCCTTCCCTGCCTCAATGGTCTTGTGCAGAGATTTGTAAACGTCCTTGGGCAGACGCTCACGCATGACCTCATCGTTGAATACCATACTGCCGAATAATTCGGGAACTCTCTGTGCCATAATCGGTAAAACCTTTCTGCGCGATATCCGCGCAAAGAAAATTTGCCATGGAAAAATAAAAGCACTGCAGCCGGGGATATGCCCAACCGCAGCACCACGCTGTTTTTTCTATTATAACAGACAATCCATCCATTGTCAAGAGAAAGCAAAAAAATTTTCGGTGGGGTATCGTTTCAAGGATACCCCACCGTTTTGTCTATTCAAGATCAAGCTCCGGCGGCACGTCCGGTCGCTCGGGCACGTACCTGCCGTTTTTCTTCCGCTGTCTGACACATTCGGTCAAGAGATACTCGATTTGTCCGTTGACCGAACGGAAATCATCCTCCGCCCATGCGGCGATTGCGGCGTAAAGCGCGGGGGAGAGGCGGAGCGGAACCTGCTTTTTTTCGTTTTCCCGCATATCAATAGAGACTTCCCGAGTTGACGACCGGCTGTGCATCACGGTTACCGCAAAGTACGACCAGAAGATTGGACACCATTGCTGCCTTGCGCTCCTCGTCAAGCTGCACCGTCTGATTTGCATTCAGCCGCTCAAGCGCCATCTCAACCATGCCGACCGCACCGTCCACGATCATCTTGCGGGCGTCTACGATGGCAGAGGCCTGCTGACGCTGGAGCATGACTGCCGCAATTTCGGGGGCATAGGAAAGGTTGGTGATCCGCGCTTCGACAATCTCGATGCCCGCGTCGTCCACGCGGTTCTGGATTTCATCTCGGATACGTGCGGCTACTATCTCGCTCGATCCGCGCAGACTACCGTCATCGGCAATGCCGTCACCCGTGGTGTCAATCCCCGGGGCAACGTCATAGGGATAGAGACGCACAATATTGCGCAGAGCACTGTCGCACTGCAGAGAGAGATATTCCTTGTAGTTATCAACGTTGAACACCGCCTTGGCCGTATCCACGATCCGCCAGGTAACGGCAATGCCGATCTCAATGGGATTGCCCAGGCAGTCGTTGATTTTCTGCCGATTATTATTGAGGGTCATAATTTTGAGCGAAATTTTCTTGTTGACCATTTCCACGCTTGCCGATCCGTTTGCCGCGGTCATTACCACCTCGGGAACGGCCTTGACGTCACCACTCTGGTTGAGCTTGGTCTTGGCGGCAGGATTGATGGCCGAGCAAAAGGGATTGACGAAATAAAAGCCCTCACCCTTGAGCGTCCCCACATATCGCCCGAACAGGGTCAGCACGAGCGCTTCCTGAGGCTTGAGAATTTTCAGCCCGGGCAGCACAATCCAACCAAGGCAAAGATACAGCGCACAGATAATCATCAGGGGAATACCGATCCCACTCCCCAGCATAGTGGAGAAAATCAAACCCACGACCGCTACAAGATAGAGCAGAATGGTCAGCACCAAAACGGCCATCCCGTTTTTTCGACCGGTAAGAATTTTTTCCTGCATAAAAATTACCTCCAAATATTTGATATCACAATGATATCATAAAGATTCTTATTTGTCAATCCTTTTTTCTCTTTTTGAGGGAGAGAGCGGCGTTTTTTATAAAATTTCTTGACAGTGCGGATATCTTCATATATAATAATGGTAATCATATATTTGGAGGACAAGCATATGCTCGAGAAATTTCTTTTTGAAAATCCCCATGGGCAAAATCTGCCCTATCTGAAATATACTCCAAAGGAACTGCCCGAGGACGGCTATCCCCTGATTGTTTTTATGCATGGCTTTGGCGAACGCGGCCCGTCCGACGGTTCCCAGGTTGAGAAAATCGCTAACTACGGTCTTCCAAAAAGCATTGCCGGCGGTAAGGATTACCCCTGCATGATCGTTGCTCCCCAGTGCCCCGACGATAACTTCTGGCCCAGCTTTATGGAGTCGCTCAACCGCTTCCTTGACCACGTCATTGCCGAAAATCCGATCAATATTAACCGTATCTATCTAACCGGTATGTCGATGGGCGGCAGTGCAACCTGGACCTGGGCAATGGGCAGACCCGACCGCTTTGCGGCCATCGCCCCCGTTTGCGGTGAGGGAATCTCCTGGTACGGCGACGTTTTGGCCAACCTCCCGATCTGGGCTTTCCACGGCGATATTGACCAGCGCGTTCTCCCGCACACCAGTCTCGATATGGTTTCCCGCATCAACAAATGCGGCGGTCACGCCAAGCTGACCATCCTCACCTGCGTCAAGCACAACGCCTGGGACTACGCCTACACCGACGAGCTCATCGAGTGGCTCCTCTCGCACACAAGACCCACAGCCATCCCCGTTGTCACCGAGTAAACATAAAAAAGGTCCTGCCGCATAGCCGTGCGGCAGGACCTTTTTTGACAGACGTCAGGGACGGAGTCCCATTCCTCCCTCAAGGGTGAGGGTTTCGCCGTTCATATATTTGAAATCGGGAGAAGCGAGTTGGACGCAGACGCGGCCGATCTCGGCCTCAGGGTCTCCGAAATGCCCCGCAGGGGGCATTTTCACGTTTGCCTTGAAGGCATCGGGGTACGCCTTCTCAAAATTTTCCAGTTGAGCCGTCCAGGCAAGGGGACACACGACGTTGGTGTTAATACCGTCCTTTGCCCACTCGGTTGCCGCAACGCGGGAAAGTCCGCGGATTCCCTCCTTGGCCGCCGCGTAAGCGCACTGCCCATAGTTGCCGAAAAGTCCTGCACCGGATGCAAAGTTAATGATCGTTCCCTGCGTTTCCCTAAGATAGGGATAGCAAGCCTTCATATAGTAGAAGGATGCGTAAAGACCGGAATAAAGCGCAAGATCAAACTGCTCGGTAGTATGGTCCTGAATCGTAACCCCTGAAGCGGAGGCCTGCGCATTGTTGATGAGCACGTCAATTCTGCCGAATTCACGGATGGTGTCCGCGACGACGGCACCCGCAATCGCCTCGTTATCTGCACCTGCCGAAATATCGGCCGCGCGGATCAGCACCCGGACGCCGTACAACCGCTCAAGCTCTTCCTTTGCCTTCTCCAGCTTGGCCATATTGCGCCCCGTAATGACGAGATTGGCCCCTTCCTTGGCGTATGCGGTAGCAATACCGTATCCGATCGAACCGCATCTGCCGTCGGACAGTGCGGCAAATCCCGCGCCTGTAATGATTGCCGTCTTGCCGGTTAAAAATCCCATGTTAATCTCCTTTGCCTTCGAAAATTCAACTGATACATTGTAACACAAAATATTCCCCATGTAAAGGAGAAATATCGATCATTGCCCCGACGGCGTGAAACAGATTGTCCGCCGATTCGCCATCTGCCGCATCCCGTTTGGGGAAATCTGCTTTGCCTATGGACAACACGCATTTTTTGTGGTAAAATCAAAGCAGTTCAATTCCTTGACGAAAGG
>JAZODX010000125.1:0-10298 GCA_045597265.1 Eubacteriales bacterium
CTATGCAAAACAAAATCATAGAGATCATATGTATACCACGTTGATCTCCTCATCCGTCACGGCTTCGCCGTGCCACCTCCGAGATTGCTTGCAATCTCGTGGCGCTTGCGCCCATCTTCGCTGGGGAAGGCTAATTGTGCGTCACGTTCTCGCCAGAAATAAAAGTATGCCTTTATTTCCGCCCTCCACTGTACAATTCGTTTCGATTCGGCATATTGGCAATTTCTGTATAGATTGTTCGGTTTTTACTTCACGCCGAAAAAAATATTGAGGAAATTGCAAAAAAGAGTGGAAATTCTGCGTGAAATGTGGTATAGTATGTGTGGATAAATTTTCGACAAATTATTGATGATTCAGTTCGGAATCGGACGAGCGCCGCTTCCGGCTGTTTTTCCGCGAAACGGCAGATGAGGGGGGAGCGGCATGGTCTTCGATTTGCAAAAGGCAAGCGTATGGAAGCGGATATCGGCCTATCTGTTTGACGTGATTCTGCTTGGCATTGCCGTGGTCGGCTTCGCCTGGATTCTTTCCTCCGTCACCGGGTTTGACGGATACAGCACCGAGCTTGAGACGGCCTATTCCCGTTACGCGGCCGAATACGGCGTTACCTTCGAGCTTTCGCTCGAGGAATACGAGGCGATGCCGCAGGAGACGCGTGCGGCGTACGATGCGGCGCTTGAGGCGCTGTCTGCCGACAGCGGCGCGATGCGGGCGTACGATATGCTGGTCAATCTCTCTTTGCTGATCATTTCCTTCAGCTTTCTCTTCGCGTATCTGCTGCTTGAGCTGGTCGTTCCCCTTCTCTTCGGCAACGGACAGACTCTCGGCAAGAAAATTTTCGGCGTTGCGCTGATGCGGACGGATGGCGTGAGGGTCAACGGCGTCATGCTTTTCGTGCGCACCGTTCTCGGCAAATATACGCTTGAAACCATGGTCCCCGTATTGCTCGTCCTCTTGATCTTCTGGGGCAGCATCGGCCTCCTCGGCACGGTTATGCTCGGGGCGATTCTCCTGCTGCAGCTCGTCCTGCTCTGCGTCACGCGGCACAACGCGCTCATTCACGATCTGCTGGCCGGAACGGCTGCGGTTGATTTTGCCAGCCAGATGATTTTTGCGAGCGAGGAAGAGAAGATTGCCTATCAAAAAAAGGCGAGCGCACAAACGGCCGAGCACACTGCATATTGAGCCGGGACGAAGAAAAAAGCATCCTTACGGAAAGGCCGTCTGCGGCAATGAAGGCACACAAGGGAAACGTCAAGTTTAGCCTTCCCCGGTGGGGAAGGCTACCTATGCGTCATGTCCGCGTCGGAAATAAAAGTATAGATTTATTGCCAAACGTGACGTATATACCAAGGCTCCCTTGTGTAAAGGGAGCTGTCACCGAAGGTGACTGAGGGATTGTAAACAAAACGAATAGCAGCGTACTTAATTTTTTGTTACAGCAATACGGCAGGCCGGTAACAATCCCTCCGTCACGGCTTGCGCCGTGCCACCTCCCTTTACACAAGGGAGGCTTTGAGAAGTGTCAACAAAGGTATAGGTTTATTTCCAAGCGATACTCTGCTTTCTGAAATGCAAAATTCTACATATTATACATCAATACATAAAAGGAATAGGGAACCGTATGAAAGTTGAACTGCAGAACTTAACCAAAATTTTCCCCAGCCGAAATAAGAAATCGGGCGAGGAAGTGGTCGCGGTAAACGATTTTACCTTTACCATCCCTGACGGAAAGCTGATCGGTCTGCTCGGCCCCTCGGGCTGCGGCAAGAGCACCACGCTCTACATGATCAGCGGCCTGCAGAAGCCGACGTCGGGTCGGATTTTCTTCGGTGAGGACGACGTGACCGATCTCTCCACCGAAAACAGAGGCGTCGGTCTGGTTTTCCAGAACTACGCCCTCTATCCGCACATGACGGTCAAGCAGAATATTCTCTTTCCCCTGCAGAATCTCCGCGGGGCGGACAGGCTCTCAAAGAACGAGATGCTTGAGCGCGCCTACGAGGTTGCCCGTCTGGTGCAGATTGACGAGCTGATGGAGCGCAAGCCGAGCGAGCTCTCGGGCGGTCAGCAGCAGCGCGTTGCCATTGCGCGCGCACTGGTGAAGATGCCCCGCGTGCTCCTGCTTGATGAGCCGCTCTCCAACCTTGACGCGCGCCTGCGCCTGCAGACCCGCGAGGAAATCCGCCGTATCCAGAAGGAAACGGGGATTACCACCATCTTCGTTACGCACGACCAGGAAGAGGCCATGAGCATCTCGGATATGATCGTCGTCATGAAGCTGGGTGTGGTTCAGCAGATCGGTGCACCGCAGGACGTTTACGACAATCCTGCCAACCTGTTCGTCTCCAAGTTCCTCGGCACGCCTCCCATCAACGTCTTCACGGGTGACGTGAAGGACGGCCGCCTCTGCGTGGGCGGCGCGGCCGTGCTTGACGTGCCCGGTGTCGGTGACCGCGCCGTGTTCGTCGGTATCCGCCCCGAGGGCTTCGTGCTTGACGAAAACGGGCCGCTCGTCTGCGCGATGAAGAACGTCGAGGTCATGGGACGCGACGTCAGCATCGCCTGCGGCCATGAAAACGCCCTCTCCCCCGTCGTGCGTGCAATCATCAACGCGGACAACCGCCCGACAGCCGATTCCGCAACGGTGCGCTATTCGCTGAAGGCCCACAAGGTCTTCCTGTTTGATCGGGAAACCGAAGAAAGAATTTATTTCGAGGTGTGATGATGCAAGTATCCAAGCTTACGCTGAAATACGATCAATTCGCACAGAAGACGAAGGAGAATCTGACGAAGATCAAGTTCGACCGCTGGAAGGGGTGGGTATACCTCGCGCCCTGCATCGCGCTTCTTCTCGTGTTCACGGGCTGGCCGATCGTCAACACCCTGGCAATGGCCTTCCAGAACGGCTATGATACGATGGAATGGCTCAGCGGCGTCAATTACTCGATCGGTATTGAGAATTTCCTCAAGGTCATCTCCTATTCGGGCTTTACCGAATGTCTGACCAACACGATCCTGCTCTGCGTCATCACCGTGCCGATTTCCACGGTGCTGGCTCTCGTGATCGCCGTCTGCCTCAATTCCATTAAGTTTCTCTCGCGCTTCCTGCAGACCATTTATTTCCTCCCCTACGTGACCAACTCCATCGCCATCGGCATGGTATTTGCCGCGATGTTCAACATGGTCGGCACGGCCTTCGGCGGAGAAAACGAGCTGATTCAGTCGGCGGGTATCATCAACAATATCCTCGGCGTCTTCGGCGTCGAGCCGATCAACTGGATCAACGAGGGCTCGGGCTACTGGCAGAATATCTTCGTCATGTCCTTCTACATCATCTGGAACGCCCTCCCCTTCAAGATTCTCATCCTGCTCGGCGGTCTGCAGAGCGTCAATCGGCAATACTACGATGCCGCCAAGATCGACAGCACCCCCAAGTGGAGAGTGTTCACCAAGATCACCGTGCCGCTCCTCTCGCCCATGATTGCCTACGTCGTTATTACCGGCTTTATCGGCGGCTTCAAGGAATATTCCTCCATCGTCGGTATCTTCGGCGACGATATGGGACCGACGGGTGACCCGAGACGGCTCAACACCATGGTCGGATATATCTACAACTTCATCGACGAGCGACAGGGACAGGCCTCGGCGGCCGCGCTTATCCTGTTTGCCATTATTTTCGTGGTGACGATGATCAATCTTTACGTCAGCAAAAAGAAAACACATTTTTAATCGGAGGAGAGTATGTCGGATAATATGAAAAACGAAAAACATATGGCCTCCGGAGCCGAAAGCGACGCGAATATCCGCGTTATGCACGCAAAGGATCTCGCACGGGTGCGGCTCGGCGCGAGGATTGCCAGGACCGTCGGCCTTTTCTTCATCTATCTTTTCCTGATCGTCATCGCGCTCATCGTCCTCTTCCCCTTTTATTGGATGATTATTTCCTCGCTCAAAACGCTGAGCGAATACAGGCTGTCCGTTCCCACCCTCTTTCCCAAAATTATCGTCTTCGGCAACTATGCCGAGGCCTTCACACAGGCCAATCTCGGCCGGCTCTTCCTCAACACCGTTTACGTCGGCCTGGTGTCCACCCTGCTCTCGCTGGTCATCACGGTGCTCTCGGCCTTTGCCTTTGCCCGCCTCGAGTTCAAGGGGAAAAACACCCTGTTTGCCATCCTGCTTGCCACCATGATGATTCCGGGCGAGCTCTTCACCATCACCAACTATCAGACGGTGTTCTATCTGAAATGGATGAATACCTTCACCGCGTTGATCGTTCCCTTCCTTGTCAGCGTGTTCTACATCTATCTGCTCAAGCAGAACTTCATGCAGATCCCGAACGAGCTTTATCTCGCCGCCAAGGTTGACGGTACAAGTGACATCAAGTATCTGTGGCGGGTAATGATCCCCCTTTCTCTGCCCACGCTGATCTCAATTACCATCCTCAAGATGATGGGTGCGTGGAACTCGTATGTCTGGCCGAACCTCGTTACCGACTCGGATGAGTACAGACTGATTACCAACGGTCTGCGCAATGCATTTGTTGAGTCGACGGGTGATGTCAATATTCCTGTGCAGATGGCAGCGGTTGCGCTGGTCTCGGCACCTCTCTTCCTTGTCTTCCTCTTCCTGCGCAAGTACATCATGAAGGGTGTATCGCGAAGCGGCATCAAGGGATAATTCCATTCGTGTTATAAAAATAAACATAAATTATAACAAATTTCATCACCGAAAGGAGTTCACTATGAGAAAGACACTTCTCACCCTTTTCCTCGTTCTGATTCTTTGCGTAAGCTCGATCGGACTCAGCTCCTGCGGCAGAGGCGCAATCGCCGATGCTGACCTCAGCGGCGGCTACGACGGAAGCGCGGTCACGATCACCTTCTATCACACGATGAGCGCGACCAACCTCCAGCCCGTCCTCAACGACGCAATCGCAAGATTCAACCAGCTGTATCCGAGCATCACCGTTGAGCACAAGCAGGTCGGCGATTACGACGCAGTGCGTAACCAGATCAAGACCGAGCTTACGGTCGGCGGTCAGCCGAACATTGCTTACTGCTATCCCGATCACGTTGCCCTGTACAACGTGGCAAAGGCAGTCGTTCCGCTGGATGACCTGATTGCCAGCACGGTTGAGGTCACGCGTGCCGATGGCAGCACCGAAATCATGGGTCTGACCGAAGAGCAGATCGGCAACTATATCGAGGGCTTCTACAATGAGGGCCGCGCATTCGGTGACGGCAAGATGTACACCATGCCCTTCTCCAAGTCCACCGAGGTGCTCTACTACAACAAGACCTTCTTTGAGGCAAACAGCCTCAAGGTTCCCACCACCTGGGATGAGGTAGAGGCACTCTGCGAGCAGATCAAGAAGCTGCAGCCCAACTCGACTCCCCTCGGATACGACTCCGAGAGCAACTGGTTCATCAGCATGTGTGAGGAGTACGGTTCGACGTACACTTGGGCCACCAAGGTTGACGGTACCAACTACCTCTTTGACAACGATACCAACCGCGCATTCGTTGAGCGCTTTGCCGGCTGGTACGCCAAGGGTTGGGTAACCACCAAGGAGCTCTCGGGCGGTTACACCTCTGACGCATTCAAGAAGGGCGAAGGCGAGCTCGGTAAGAGCTATATGTCGATCGGTTCTTCTGCCGGTGCGGTTCACCAGGCCCCCGACCTTGTCAACGGCGAGTATCCCTTCGAGGTCGGCATCGTGCCGATTCCTCAGGTAGACGCTGCCAACCCCAAGGTTATCTCCCAGGGCCCCTCTGTCTGCATCTTCCAGCAGGAGAATCCCCAGGAGGTTTACGCTTCCTGGCTGCTTGTGAAGTTCCTGACCTCCGATGTTGAGTTCCAGGCTTCCTTCTCCGAGGCATCGGGCTACGTTCCCGCCATCAAGAACGTCAACAACGACGCACTCTATCAGGAATTCCTCGGCGATGCAAACGGCTTCAAGTCGGGTATCGCGGCTTACTCCGCCAAGGTTTGCCTTGAGCAGTCGAACGCTTACTACGTTTCCCCCGCATTCAACGGATCCTCCACCGCACGCGACGAGGTCGGCCTTCTGATGCAGACCTGCTTCTCGAACTACGAGAGTGCCGCCGACAAGGCTGCCATGATCAAGGAAAAGTTCGAGGCGGCCATCGAAGAGTGCGAATATTAATTTGGGAAAATAGTTACCGTATATGAGGAAAACAAATTACCGTTCCTTATTTCTCTCTGCACTCGCCCTCATCTGTGCACTGCTTGTTTCCTGCGGGACAGCCGTCCCGCAGGAAACCCCGGACGGCGGAGAGCTTGCCCCTTGGGTCGACTATGCATCCGAGGTGAAGCTTGACCGCGGCTCGGGTACGCTGCAGATCGAGGCAACCGTCAAGTCGTATATCGACGGTGATACCACGCATTTTTACGTGGACAGCTCGGTATGCCCCGACGGCATCCTCAAGGCGAGATATCTCGCCATCAACACCCCCGAATCGACCGGTAAGATCGAGGAGTGGGGAAAGGCGGCTTCGAAATTCACCCGCTCTAAGCTTGAGACAGCAACCTCGATTATCCTCGAGTCGGACAACGGTAAGTGGAATATCGATTCCACGGGTGAGCGGCATCTCGTCTGGGTCTGGTACAAGACAGCCGAGGACGCAGAGTACCGCAATCTGAACCTCGAGATTCTCCAAGAGGGCTATGCGATCTCGTCAAACGCCTCGCAGAACCGCTACGGCAGCTACTGCACCGATGCCATTGCGCAGGCGATTGCCTATGAGCGCTTTGTTTATTCGGATGAGCCCGATCCCGATTTCCCGTACGGCGCGGCAGAAGAGGTCACCCTCAAGCAGCTCCGCACCCATATCGAGGATTATGAGGGGGCGCTTGTCGCCTTCAACGGTGTCGTCGTCATGAACAGCGGCGGCTCGATCATCGTCGAGGAATACGACGAAGAAAACAATATGTACTACGGCATGACCGTCTATTACGGCACCTCGGGGCTGAACGGACAGGGCCTTGAGCTTCTTTCCATCGGCAACGAGATCCGTATTGTCGGTATCGTTTCCTACTGGGAAACCGGCGGTGTCTATCAGGTCTCGGGACTTGAATATAACCGCCGCGACCCTGATAACCCGCGCAACCTCAAGCTTATCGCTTCGGGGAAGAGCGCAGGCTATTTCGAGGTGGATGCCAAGACCTTCAAGGGGCAGATCAACGTCATGCTCGAGGAAGAGGCCCGCACCTTCGATTACGCAGGCCTGGTGCTCAACACCTCGATTTCCATGAAAAACCTTAAGGTGGACAGCGTCTATACCACCCCGTCGGGTGACTCCGCGGGTGCGATGACGCTCTCCTGCACCGCCGAGGACGGAACGAAGATTGATCTGCGTACCATCGTGCTCTACGAGAACGGTGCCAAGGTCACTGCCGACCGCTTCGAGGGCAAAACGATCGACGTCCGCGGCTTTGTCGACTGCTTCGACGGCGATTATCAGATCGAGATTTACTCGGTCAACGACATCACAATCCAAAATTAAAAAAATATACATTGGAGGAAATTTGTCATGAGAAAGATTCTCTCTCTTCTGCTCACGGCTCTTCTCGTATGCTCGATGCTCGCAGCATGCGGCCGGACCCCCGCAGAAACCCCCGTTACGTATGACCTCGAGGGCGCTGCTGCCTACGTTGAGGGTCTCTACAAAGAGGACCTCTCTGTAACTGCAGTCGACTACGACGTCGTTTCCCAGGTCATCATCGGCGGCGTTACCTATGCGATCGACTGGACGGTCGACTCGGATAAGGTTACCGTTGGTGCTCCCGCAAACGGAGTCGTCACCATCGGTGTTGACGAAAAGTCGCCCGATCCCGTCGAGTACAAGCTCACCGGTACCATCAAGGCCGGCGACGGCACCTCGACGACTGTTACCTTCAAGCTTTCGGTTCCCGAGTACGCCGTCAACTCTCACGCAGAGTATATGGCTGCCAAGCAGGACGATATGCTGACCGTTGAGGGTATCGTCGTTGCCATCAACTCCAAGGACGCAGGCAACAAGTACAACCACCTCTTCCTCGCTGACGCTTCGGTAACCGGCGGTTACTACTGCTACAGCGTATCGCAGGATCCCGTCAAGGAACTCGGCATCAAGGTCGGTATGACCGTTAAGGTTACCGGTCCCATGGCTCCCTACTCCGGTATGCAGGAGATCAAGGGCGGCCAGGTTGCGATCGTCGACAGCACCATCAAGGAGGTTACTCCCGTTGATATCACCGATAAGTTCGCTGCCGGCGAGGATCTCGGCGTATACGTCGCTCTTCCTGTCGTAATCAAGGGCGTTTCGATCGGTGCACAGGATCTCGAGAAGGACACCTCTCAGTACCTATACTTCGCGATCGGCGAAAAGCAGGGCTACGTCAGAACCTATATTACCGACTTCCCCACCACCATCAAGACCGACGACAAGGCCACCATCGACGCTGACCACGCCGCACACTTCGGCTACAAGGCTGATGTTACCGGTATCCTCATTCTTTACAACGGCGCTCCCTATCTCATTCCGATGAGCACCACTCCCTTCACCAACTACGAAGAGGTTAAGGTAACCACCGAGGAAAAGATCAAGGCCGAGATGGACGAGCTGAAGATTGACGCCTCCTTCTCCTCCGATGCAACGGTTGAGCTTGCAGCAAAGGGTAAGTATTACGATGACGTGACCATCACCTGGGCAACCGAGGATACCACCGGCGCTGCTGCCATCGCTGACGGCAAGCTGACGCTCAAGGTTCCGGATAAGGAAGTATCGGTTAAGGTTACCGCTACCGTTGCCTGCGGCGCCGTGAAGGAAACCAAGACCTTTGAGATTAAGCTCTCGAAGACCATCACCGCAATCAAGGATCTGCTCACCCTCGGTGCAGCACAGACCGACTACACCGCTGAGAAGTATATCGCCGGCGGTATCATTACCGAGATCCAGAACGATAAGTACGGCAATATCGTCATCATGGACGAGAACGGCGACTCCATCCTCGTATACGGTACCTTCCTCGATGGCAAGAAGTACGGCGAGTTTGAGGGTGCTAAGCCGGTTGTCGGCGACTACGTTGTTGTCGTCGGTGTTGTCGGTCAGTACAAGGGTACTGCACAGATGAAGAACGCAGACATCACCTCCTTCCTGACCCTCACCACCATCAAGGACGTTATCGCAATCGGCTCGGCTACCGAGTCCAACGTCTACTCCGAGATCAACTACATGATCAAGGGTGAGATCACCGAGGTACAGAACGACAAGTACGGCAACGTCGTCATTAAGGACGAGAACGGCGACTCTATCCTGCTCTACGGTCTCTATGACCAGATCGGCACCAGATACGACGGCATGGCAACCAAGCCTGCTGTTGGTCAGACCATCACCGTATTCGGTCCTGCCGGCAACTATAAGGGAACCGCTCAGCTCAAGAACGCAACCCTTATCGGCTTCACCGTACCCGTTGCTGACGAAAAGTAAGATCAATCCAATCGAGAACACCCCCGCTCCGGCGAGGGTGTTCTTTTTGTTCTGCTGTGCGCGAAGGCGGGAGACCGGATGCGCATGGGCGGTATGCACTGAGAAATATTCCTTCGCGCAAATCGCACACTTCCGCGGGCTCCTTCCACCACTTCGTGGTCCCCCTCCGAGGTTGCTTGCAACCTCGAGGCGCTTGCGCCCACACTCACCGGAGGGAGGCTTGGCATATGCTGTTTCTTTACCTATAGAAACCAAAGTATACTTTTATTTCCACTTTAGATAGTAGCGTGACATTTCAGTAAGCCTTCTCCAGCGGAGAAGGTGCCCCGAAGGGGCGGATGAGGAGAGCATCCTCAGTACTGCACATATGGTCAGCGTACCACACAAAAGCAACAAACGAAAGAGTCTATGCAAAACAAAATCATAGAGATCATATGTATACCACGTTGATCTCCTCATCCGTCACGGCTTCGCCGTGCCACCTTCCCCGCTGGGGAAGGCCAATTGTGCGTCACGTTCCCGCCGGAAATAAAAGTATACTTTTGTTTCCACTTTGGATAGTAGCGTGACATTTCAGTAAGCCTTCTCCAGCGGAGAAGGTGCCCCGAAGGGGCGGATGAGGAGAGGATCCTCAGGACTGCACATATGGTCAGCGTACCACACAAAAGCAACAAACGAAAGAGTCTATGCAAAACAAAATCATAGAGATCATATGTATACCACGTTGATCTCCTCATCCGTCACGGCTTCGCCGTGCCACCTCCGAGATTGCTTGCAATCTCGTGGCGCTTGCGCCCATCT
>JAZODX010000126.1:0-15091 GCA_045597265.1 Eubacteriales bacterium
TTTGCTTTCTGCTCATCGGCAAAGCCTTTATGGAACCCCGCCACTATGGCGGGGTTTTCGTAATACAAAAATCTCCCTTTGCCGTACAGCAAAGGGAGAAAATCATCATTCGATTATTTCGCAGGTTCAGCCTGCGGTTCAACAACATCCCAGACAATCATACAGGTCGCACAAGAATAGCGATATCCAAGGCTAAGATAGGAATAGCACTTCTCGAACGGCACATTATCGCCCTGTGATGCCGTGTATGCGGCGGGATCACAAACGATAAATTTATACGCGTAGGGATTGGTGGATTCAGGGTTGACGCACTTGGTAAAGAGCAGATAGTGGCTGCCATAAATATAGTGGTTCATACCAACGACAACGCCCTCGGGATGCTTGTCAAGTGCTTCCTTGATCTGCTTGACCGACGGCGCAAAGGTCTGCGTTGCCACAATTGCCCTTCCATCGACATTGAATCGGGTAGAAATACGATTATGGTTAAGCAGAATCGGGTTGCCGTACAGCGTTGCTTTAGCCGTCTTAGCACCGTAGCTTCCGGCATTGGCAAGCGAAACGGTATACGGGTCTGCAGGCAGATTTCCGTCCTGTCCCGAGCGGAAGTCGTATCCTTCGGTGAGTCTGGCACCCAGATTGCGGAGCAGAATCGCACTGGCGGTGAGCGCACAGCCTTCGTCCATCCAGTCAAGATTACGGTTATAGCGATCAACCGCATAACGCTTGGTTACACCGTAAGAGAAGTAAATTCCCGACAGCGCACCGCCGTTCCAATAGGAACCGTCGATATCATGCTGGCTGTAGTACGCATAGGAAGGGCTGTCCACCACTTCAACGCGACAGGTGGCACTTTTTCCGCCGCAGGTAACCGTTACGTTTGCCGTACCGACGCCGATAGCACACCAGGAGCCGTCGTTATCGATCATCAAAACCTCCTCGTTGTCGGAGGTCCAGGTCATGCCCTCCGCAGAGGTCGGATAAGGCTTGAGGGCAGCATAATACGTTCCCACCGAATACAGGCGCTCACGAACCTCGGTATAGGCCATGGAGATGCCCGTAACCGGAACGGGCTCAAATACCCACTGCTGGGTTTTTGCGGCTGTATACGAAGCGAGATTCAGACGCGTAAAGCCGTGATAGGTTTTCTGCGCAGATGCAGCTAAAACGAGCGATGAATCGTCGGCATAGGCAGGTGCAATCGTATATACGCCGGAGGAAAGCGGAAAAATGTCAAAGAACTCGGTTTTCTCGGGATTCGCGCGCTTGGTGATATAAGCACCGGCGGCATAGCTGAGCGCGTACTTTCCGTTATCGTTCTGCGGAACGAGAGTATATGTACCGTCCGCATTGCGACTGACGAAAAAGTCCTGTCCGTTCTGCGCGGTCGCCGAATCCAGATATGCACTTCCCTGCTTGTCATAGGCAAGGTCGTAGTTATCCAGATACTGATTGGCCTGAAGATTACGGATACGGTAATAGCCGTCCGGCAAAACCGAAACGTTGTACTGATTATTCTGTTTCGTTGCGTTTCCTTCCTCGGCAGCAAATACGCCGGTCGCAAAGGAAGAGACCAGCATTGCCGCGACAAGCGCCAGCAAAGCTGCGCGAGTCAGGATTCGTTTGAAATTCATCATTAATACACTCCAAATGGGGCGGCCACCGGAATAAATTCCCCAATGACCGACGAGATTTGTTCATGATCTGAATGATCCGCATCCCCTGCATAGGGGCATAACTCACCTAAGGCAAGGACACACAGTTTATATTATACTCCGTCAAATATGGCTTGTCAAGGCTTTCGTTCCTTTTTTGTGCATTTCGCCCAATCTCACCACCATTTCCTGTGTATATTTTCCTCTTTTTCTTTTCAAATCCGTAGAATATGCACATTATTTGTTAAAAATATCTTGCACCTTTTTCAAATTTATGATACAATTACTGCATGAAAAAGTTATTTTCTAAAAGATTGGAGAGTCCATATGTATCCCGGACAGCCACCGCAAAGACCCTATCGTCCGCCGATGACACGCGAAGAAGCGATGCGGCGACAAGCATATTACCGTAAAAAGAAGAAAAAGAAAATGATTCGTCAAGCGGCAATTCTGTCTGTTGCGGCGCTATTTCTGATCACGGCAATTATCGGGATCACGGTGGCAATTCACCGCCGCGGCGATCAGGTTGATCTACCCGATCCGATTACCTATCCGACCCAAACAACGACGGAATCTCCCGCCGAAACGGGAGCACCCGAGACCACTGCACCGCAAACCGAAGCAGACAAAGGAATTACGATCTGCATCGATCCCGGTCACGGCTTTGAGGATCCGGGAGCAAGCACCGAATATCTCGGCCAATATACGGAAAGCGACGTTACGCTGGCCATCGCGCTGAAGCTCAGAGATCTGCTTACCGAGCGCGGATATAACGTAATCATGACACACGATACCAATACGATCCCTGCGGATGCGCCGAAAAATGAGCCATATCTCTTCAGCCTATGGGAACGCACCGATTTTGCCAATCTGCACAATCCCGACTTTTTCCTCTCGATTCACGGTGATACATACGAGGACGAAAACGTTTACGGTACACGCGTCTATTTCCAGTCGATCACCGGATCTGACAATACGGCCATTACCCGAGTCGCACAGAATTTTGTTGACGCACTTACGCTCTCCGTCACGAATGCACGCAGAGATCCCCTTCTCAAGGAAATGGCAGACGATAATGCCTACTATGTTCTCCGCAACGTGACAATGCCCGCCGTTTTGATTGAAGTCGGATTCGCTTCGAACCCCGTGGACGCAGCCAATATGCTGGACGAAGCGTGGCAGACGCAGGTCGCCGTCGGCATGGCCAACGGTGTGGATATGACCTTCGGTCGATAAAATAAAGATAAAAACGTGATGCAGAGTCTTACGGCTCTGCATCACATTTTTGTTATTATTCGCCGTTTCGGCGTTTTTTGCGGGAGCGCCAGACGTTGATGCCAAGCGAAGCGCCAAGACAAGCAATCATCATGGCCGGAACCATCCACGGACTGCTGCCCGTGGTGCCGAGCACCTCCGTCCAGAGATTATCGATCAGCTTGGTGGTCGCCTCGGGAAGCGCGAGATAAACTTCAGCGTTGTCAAGCACCTCGTCGGCAGGGTAAGCAATCGGATCCTCTACAATTTCAGCGTCCAGATAAGTCCGAACTGTGGCGCTCGGCGTTGAATAACCGATATAATAGCAGTTATACACGCCAACCCTCGGCTCGCACATGAAATTGATAAACATCTCTGCGGCCTCTTGGTTTTTCGCCCCCTTCGGAATACACATGGCGTCCACGAAAAGATTGGTGCCCTCGCGCGGAACCGCAAAGGCGAGATCGGGATTTTCTGCGATCATCGTTACCGCGTCTCCCGCATAGTAGGGCGCCAGTGCGGCCTCGCCGCCGCCCATTTTATCGAAGATTTCGTCCATGACGTAAGCCTGCACGAGAAGCTTCTGCTCCTTGAGTGCCTCCGCGGCAGCATTCAGTTCATCCGGATTCGTGGTATTGAAGGAATAGCCCAGCTTCTTGAGTGCAATACCAAAGGAATCGCGGGAATTCGAGAACATCAGAATATCGTTGGCATACTTTTCGTTCCAGAGGATATCCCACGTATTCACATCGTCCGCTTCATCCACAAGCGTCTTGTTATAGATGATACCAACCGTTCCCCACATATACGCAACCGAATAGAAATTATTCGGATCGTATTCAAGCCCGACGAAGCTTTCGTCCAGATGCTTGATATTCGGAATATTCTCCATATTGATCGGCTCAAGCATTCCTTCATTAATCATACGCGCAATCATATAGTCGGAGGGGATGATAATATCATAGGAGCTGCCGCCGTTCTTCAGCTTGGCATAAAGTTCTTCGTTGGAAGCAAAGTTGGTGTAGTTAACCTTAATTCCGGTCAACGCCTCAAATTCAGCAACCGTATCAAAGGAGTCCTCTTCTCCATCGTCAACCGAGATATATTCACCCCAGTTATAGACGTTCAGCGTAATCCCCTTATCCGCCAGGCGATCCCAGTCGTAGTCGACGGAATATCCGGGCAGATCTTCTGCTGCAGAGGGGAAAGCAACGAGAGAAAGCAGTGCGAGAACGGCAAGAAAATATGCAAATACACGTTTCACGATACACGGCCTCCCTTCAGCTTGCGGGCCCGTCCGCCGCGCTGGTCAGAGGGGAGCTTGCGCATCTCGGAAAGGTTCATGATAATCATAATGACAAGAATCGCAACGAAGAGAAGCGCAGAGAGCGCGTTGACCTCGGGACTGACCTTGCGGCGGGTCATCGAGAAAATCGTGATCGGCAGGGTCTGCGAGGTTGCTCCGTGGGTAAAATAGCTGATAACGAAATCATCAATCGAGTAAGTGATGGACATCAGGAAACCGGTCATGATGCCCGGCATGATTTCGGGAATAACCACCTTGCGGAAGGCCAGCGTCGGCGTACATCCAAGGTCAAGCGCGGCTTCGTAAAGGCTATTGTCCATCTGACGCAATTTGGGCAGAACGTTCAGAATAACGTAGGGCACGCAGAAGGTGATATGGGCCAGAATCAGCGTGACGTATCCGAGTTCGATTTTCATTGCCACAAAAAGAAGCATCAGCGAAACGCCGGTTACAATCTCGGGATTAATGATCGGCAAATAGGAAATATTCATGACAAGGGTTCTTGTCACCTTGCGCATATTGAAAATTCCGATTGCCGCAAGCGTGCCGAGCAGGGTTGCCGCCACCGACGCGATCAAAGCAATAATCAGCGTATTGAGGAGGCTCTTGAGAATCGTTTCGTTGTGGAAGAGCTTCACATACCAATCAAAGGTAAAGCCTGTCCATACGGTGCGGCTTTTGGAAGCATTAAAGGAATTGGCAATCAGCACGAAAATGGGCATATAGAGGAAGAGGAATACCAACCCCATATAAATTCTTGACGAAAGCTTTTTCACAGCAGCGCCACCCCTTCCTTATCCTCACTGTCAAAGGCGTTCGTAATACTCATGCAGAACAGAATGAATACCATAAGAACGAGCGAAATTGCAGAACCGAGGTTGGGATTATAGGCGTTTCCGAGGAATTGCAGATCAATGAGGTCACCGATCAGCATATTGGTACCGCCGCCCAGCATACGGGAGATGATAAACGTCGAGACCGAGGGGATGAATACCGCGGTAATTCCCGAGTTAATTCCGGGAACCGACAGCGGAACCACGACGCGCCACATCACGCTCAGACGATTGGCGCCGAGATCCTGCGCCGCCTCGATGGTGGTATTGTCGATCTTGGTCATCACCGAATACAGCGGCAGAATCATAAAGGGCAGATAGTTATAAATCATACCGAGAATAACTGCGCCCTGGGTATTGATCATATCAAAGGGACCGATGCCGAAAAGGCCGAAGAAGCGATTGATGAGACCGTTGCGCTCAAGCAAGGTCATCCACGCGTAAGTGCGGAGAAGAAAATTCATCCACATCGGCAGCATCACCAGCATCAGCATCATCTTCTGAGAAACGAAATGCATCCGCGAAATCATATACGCCAGCGGATACGCAATCAAAAGACAGACCACCGTGGCAACCAGTGCCATCCAGATGGAGCTGAGCATGGTCGGCATATATTTATTGACTTCAAGAATATTCTGGACCGTAAAAACCGTTTTTTCCGACACGGCAGAAACCTGCTCTTCGGGCGGAATCTCGTTTTCTTCCCAATAAAGAGCTTCTTCCTCAAGAATAACCGCCGCTTCTTCATCGGTAAGCACTCTGCCCTCTGCGTCACAGGGAACCGTCGTCGTGAAGGCAAACAAAACGATCAGCGCAAGCGGAACGATCATGAAAATGATCATCCACGCCAGATACGGAGTCGCGGCCAGACGGGAGCGGAGTTTATTCAACCGTTCCGACCTCCTCTCCGTTCAGGCTCGAGAGGGCGGCATAATCCTCACTGCTTTCCATCTTCCGCATGATATGAATATCCTCGGGCGTAAAATCAATTCCGACGACGGAGCCCACCTCAGGGGCCTTGGTCGAGTGGATCTTCCACAGGTCGGAGTAAGCTCTGACCATGATTTCATAGTGAACGCCCTTGAAAACAACCGACTCCACAAGCCCGTTGATAACCTTATCGGACGGCGGGCAGATGGTGATATCCTCGGGGCGGATGACAACGTCAACCGGCTCAAGGGGACGGAAGCCCTTATCTACACATTCAAAGTTGTCGCCGGCAAATTCCACCTTATAGTCCTCGTGCATAATCCCGGGCAGAATATTCGATTCACCGATAAAATTCGCAACGAACGCATTGATCGGCTCGTTATAAATATCCTGAGGCGTACCGATCTGCTGAATCACGCCGCCGTTCATGACGACGACGGTGTCCGACATGGTCAGCGCTTCCTCCTGGTCATGCGTAACGTAAATAAACGTAATCTCCAGGCGCTGCTGAATTTTCTTCAGCTCGATCTGCATTTCCTTGCGCAGCTGCAGGTCAAGTGCGCCGAGCGGCTCGTCAAGCAAAAGAACCTTCGGCTCGTTACACAATGCACGCGCAATCGCAACGCGCTGCTGCTGACCGCCCGAAAGCAGCGACACGCTGCGCTTCTCAAAACCGCGCAGGTTAACCAGATCAAGCATCTCGGCAACCTTTGCCGCAATGTCGCTCTCCTTTGCCTTCTTCAGCCGCATACCGAACGCGACGTTTTCATATACGTTCAGATGCGGGAAAAGTGCATATTTCTGAAATACCGTATTTACCGCGCGTTTATAGGGCGGAACGGTATTGACCTTTCGTCCGTTAAAAAGCACCTCTCCGCTGTCCGGCGTAACGAATCCGCCGATGATGCGCAAGGTTGTCGTTTTTCCGCAGCCGGAGGGGCCGAGAAAGGTAACGAATTCCTTGTCATGAATATCCAGATCGATATCCTTGAGCACCTGTTCACCGTTGAATGCTTTGGAAATCCCCTTCAGCTCAATGATTTTGTTTTTGTCCATTTTTTTCTCCTTCAACAAATAAAAACAATAACATCATGCGCGCCGGCAGAGACCGTTGCCATTTATGCAGAGTATATTGTAACAGGATTCGCCATAAAATGCAATACCTTTTGCAAAATTTCTCAAATTTCTTGATTAAACCGAACCAATCCAAAAAAAATGGGAAGAAACCGAATTATCTTTTAAAATTCTTCTATTCTCGCCGTAATGCTCAAAAATGCTCTCGGATTCTCCATTTTTGTTATCTGCATAAATTTTCCCGGATCACACGCCAGAGAAAAAGTGTGGAAAGGACGAGAAGAGAGATATTTTGCCGGGAGACAAGATAGAGAGAAACCGCTCCGCACCAAACGAAAACCGAGCAAACGGCATGAATCGGACGCAGAATCCGCCCTGCCGACACGGGACCGAAAAAGCGTGCGAACGCGCATCCAAGCAGGCGTCCGCCGTCAAAGCCGCGCAGCGGCAAAAGATTGATCACCGCAAGCAAAAAAGAGGCAGAGGCGAAAAAAAGAAGTCGGTCGGCCGACGGCCACCGACGCAAAAACGGAAGAAGGAGAAAAACACAGAGAAGATTCACGGCAGGTCCTGCGGCGGCAATCAGTGCTTCATCGCGATAAGAAAGCAATCCGTCGCCAAGCAATATTTTTACACCGAATCCGTTGATCTCAATCCCCCTGATCTCCACCCGAAGAAATCGGGCGGCCAAAAGATGTCCGCCCTCGTGCAAAACCGCCGCCCCAATGGCAAGGCACACCCAAACAGATCGCTCAGCCACGAGAAAAAGAAGTATACCGACCATCGCAGACGGTGTAATCCGTATTCTCCTTTTCATTACGCGAGCCCCGATTCTTTTTCTCCGAAGATGCCAAAATACGTACACGGATCAACCGAAACGCCGTCTAAGAGGACCTCAAAATGCAAATGTACACCGGTAGCACGACCGGTCATCCCTGCCTCGGCAATTTCCGCACCCGCACAAACGGTGTCACCCTCGCGGACCGAAATCGATGCGCAGTGTGCATAGAGCGTCTCGCACCCCTCGTGCGTAATAATTACATAATTGCCGTAGCTGTCGTCCCACGCGACCAGGCGTACCCTTCCCTCCATCGCTGCACGAACCGTTCGGCTTTTTGCGGCACTGAGATCAATCCCATGATGGACCTCGTAATCTGCCGCCTCAAGCAAAAGATAGTCCCCCCCGTAGAAGGGATTGATCCGTGTCCCGTGCGCCGAATTGAGTTCCCCGTCAATCGGAAGAACAAAGCTCGGTGTCTTTGGTGTATGCGTCTCGATATACGCCGCAACGGCATCCGCGAGAAAATCCTCCTCACCTGCATCCGCAGAGGTGCTCTCCAGGCCGAGAAAAGCAGCTACGCCTTCATTCTCTTCAATTTCCGTGCGTAGCATAACCATCGCAGCGCCAAGCCCCTTTTCCTCACTGAAATTCGATTCGAGACCGCGATAAATGGGCATTGACGAAAAGAACACAAGCGCAATCACCGCACAGAGAACGGGAAAGAGTGCCCGCGACTCCATAGAGCTTTGTTTTCCTTTTTGCATATATACGCCTCACTTTCATCAAATCACACCATCCTATGCTCCACACGGGAAAAAAATACCGTGGAGACTTGATTTTCCTCCGCTTTTCGTGTATAATATGAGCAGGAAAGCAACATCTACGGAAGGAACCGATTACATGGCAATCAATTTGAAAAACATCAAATGGATTTTTTTTGATATGGGGCACACCCTCGTCAACGAGACGGGTGTTACCCACGCACGATATATGCGCACGGTTGACGATCTGTGCAGACAGGGTACTGCCGTCGGCATTGACGCTTTTGAAGAGCGCGTGCTCGAAATCGGCCGCACCCCCGGTATCAATATGTATAAGGAAGCCATTCGTGAGTACGGAGCGCCGATTCGCTATACTTATCTGCGCGAGATGGAAGCCCCCTATGCGGCGTCTGACGGCGTCCTTGCCCGTCTGCACCAGAAATACAAGCTCGGCATTATCGCGAGTCAGCCCGGCGGTTCACTTCAGCGGATGCGGCGCTACGGACTGCTCGAGCACCTTGATCTGGTCTATTCCAGCGATGAAATCGGCGTTGACAAGCCCGAGCTTGCCTTCTTTGCAGGTGCGCTCCGCGCGGCAGGCTGCCTCCCCGAGGAAGCAATTATGGTGGGTGACCGCATCGACAACGATATTGCCCCTGCCAAAGCGCTGGGTATGCATACCGTCCGTCTCCGCCAGGGGCTTGCCCGTTATGCGGAAGCAGAGGATAACGCACATACTGCAGACTACGATATTCCCTCCATTGCCGACCTTCCGGGGATTCTCGACTGCTGAAAAAACCGGACCGCATCTGTACGATGCGGTCCGGTTTTTATTCGTGTTTCGTGTTTCTCAGTCTTGTGCCGAAAAAGGATACGGCGCCGCTGAGGGCAAACCACGCCGTGAGCCACTGCATGGTATTTTCTTTAAAAATACGCATCCAGCCCCAATAAGGAAGCAGGAAGAAGGCGACGACGTAGTTTCGCACCTTGTCAAGCAGCTCCCGCTCAAGCTCCATATCCTTGAGCATAACGACGGCGAGAAGCAGAACGGCATAACCGGCGTAGGCCGAAAGCAGCTTTTTATCGGCACTGATCAGCGCAACGATAATAAAGGAAAAAACAAAAATAAAAAAACAGAGTGTATAATGATAAACGTCCTTTACCGGCGTATGCTTGAGCGGAATCTGATGCGGAACGGCCTTGATCAGCATCCAGACCGAAGAGAAAAACCAAATCGCACCCGCAATCAGCAAATTGCTTCGTTTTTGTCCACTGTATTCCACCCTTTCGCCTCCTTGTCAACAAAGTGTGTTCAGTATATCAAAATTTTGCAAAAATGTCAAGTCGCGCATCCTTTTCTTCCGATATCGCCATACTGAATTTATAAAAAAAGATTGCATCCATTCGTTTTTCATGCTAAAATGAAGATAGAAACAAAAGAAAGGACTCCCGCTTATGCCAGAACGCATTTTTCTTATCGTCCTTGACAGTCTCGGCGCCGGAGAAGCCCCCGATGCCGCCGCTTACGGCGACGAGGGCTCGCATACGCTGCGTGCGATCTGCCGATCCCCAGGCTTCCGCATCGATCATCTCCGTTCGCTTGGAATCGGCAACATTGACGGGCTGAATTTTCTCGGTCCAGTCCCCGATCCCCACGCTGCATACGCTCGTCTGCGTGAGCTTTCCGCCGGCAAGGATACGACAACCGGGCATTTTGAGATTTCGGGCGTCGTCATGCCCTCCCCTCTTCCCACCTATCCCAACGGATTTCCGGAGGAGATCATCTCCGCATTCGCACGGCAGACCGGCCGCGCCGTCCTCTGCAACCGCCCCGCTTCGGGAACGGCTGTCATTGAAGCGTATGGGGAGGAGCATATGCGCACGGGCGCTCTGATCGTCTATACCTCAGCCGACAGCGTATTTCAGATTGCGGCGCACGAGGATATCGTTCCGCCCGATACGCTCTATGAATATTGCCGTATCGCACGCAGAATTCTCGTCGGTGAGCATGGCGTCGGCCGTGTCATCGCCCGCCCATTCATCGGTACGCCGGGCAGCTTTACACGCACCGCACGGCGTCATGATTTCTCCATTGCGCCGCCGGCCGATACGATGCTTGATCTGCTCGCGCAGAACGGGCTTGAGACGATCGCCGTTGGCAAGATTAACGATATATTTGCCGGACGCGGTGTCAGCCGCGCCATCCCCACCACGGGCAACGACGATGGCATGGCCAAAACGTCTGCCATTGCCGAAGAGGATTTCCGCGGGCTTTGCTTCGTTAATCTGGTTGATTTCGATTCCTCATACGGTCATCGCAACGATGTATCGGGCTACGGCGCGGCACTCTCGCGATTTGACGAGTGGCTCGGCGGATTTTTACCCAAGCTCCGCCGGGGAGACGTCCTGATGATCACGGCAGATCACGGCTGTGACCCGTCTACCCCCTCAACCGACCATTCCCGCGAATACGTTCCCCTGCTGATTTACGGCGAAGACGTTGTGCCGCAAAATCTTGGTACCAAGGACGGCTTTTTCCGCATCGCAGCGACAGTTGCTTCCGCATTCGGCCTTGCTCATCCGTGGGGTGAGCCGCTGACCAAAATCGGATAAGGAGAAAAATTATGAGAATTGACGAACAAGAGCTGATCAAGGCGGCTACGGAAGCCATGTCCCGTGCTTATGCCCCCTATTCCCATTTTCACGTCGGTGCCGCACTGCTTGACAGGAACGGACGCATCTGGCAGGGCTGCAATATTGAGAACGCCGCGTATCCCGCAACGCTCTGTGCCGAGCGCTCGGCAATTGCTGCCGCAGTCGGCTCGGGTGTCCGTGAATTCACGGCCATCGCAATCGTGGGCGGACGGAACGGCGTGATTGACGGGATCTGCACCCCGTGCGGTATCTGCAGACAAGTACTGAGCGAATTCTGCGCGGCAGACCTCCCTGTTTTTCTCGGCCATGCCGACGGGATAACCCGCCTGACGCTCGGCGAGCTTCTTCCCTATTCGTTTACGCTTGAAGAAAGAGAGAAATCATCATGACCATGTACGAGCTGATTCAAAAGAAGCGCCGCGGTGAAGCGCACACCGATGCGGAAATTGCCCACCTGATCGCAGGGGTAACCGACGGCTCTATTCCCGACTACCAGCTTTCCGCATGGCTGATGGCCGTCTGTCTTCGCGGCATGGACGCAAAGGAAACGGCTGCGCTGACGGCCGCTATGGCTGCATCGGGCGATCAAATCGACCTTTCTCCCCTTGGTATGCACACGGCCGACAAGCACAGTACGGGCGGCGTCGGCGACAAAACGACGCTCATCGTCGCTCCTCTCGCCGCCGCGCTCGGCTGTACGGTAGCCAAGATGTCCGGCCGAGGCCTTGGGCACACAGGTGGGACGATTGACAAGCTGGAATCAATTGAAGGCTTCCGCACCGATCTCTCGCCCAAAGAATTCTTTGCTCAGGTAGAGAAGATTGGCGTAGCCGTCGTCGGGCAGACCGGAAATCTTGCGCCTGCCGACAAAAAGCTCTACGCTCTGCGCGACGTTACTGCAACGGTGGACAGTATTCCGCTGATTGCCTCCTCGGTTATGTCGAAAAAGCTTGCCGCCGGAGCCAAATCCATCGTGCTCGACGTCAAAACCGGAAGCGGTGCGTTTATGAAAACGCGTGAGGAGAGCATTGCCCTGGCACAGGCAATGGTCGAGATCGGCCGCAGCTGCGGAAGGAAAATCCGTGCACTGTCACCAATATGGACGTTCCGCTCGGCTATGCAATCGGTAACGCACTTGAGGTGGCCGAGGCGATAGAGATTCTTCACGGAAACGGATGCCCTGCTCTGCGCGAAATCTGCATCGCACTTGCCGCCAATATGTATTCCCTCAGCTTTGACGTTCCTGCAGATGAAGCTGTAAAACGTGCCGCAGAGGCCCTTGACAGCGGACTGGCACTTGCGAAATTCCGTGAATGGATTGCCGCACAAGGGGGAGATCCGGCCTGTGCCGATAATCCTGCCGCGCTTGGTACGGCAAAATATCAAAAATATGTGTCCGCACCGCAAGGCGGCTATATTGCACGGATGGATGCCGAGCAGATCGGCCGTGCCGCCATGCTCCTCGGCGCCGGTCGCGCAACCAAAACCGATATCATCGATCCGTCAGCAGGCATTCGCCTTGCCGCACGAACCGGCGACAGATGCTCGGCAGGCGATGTACTGGCAACCCTCTGCACCAACGACGAAGCAAAGCTTGCAGCGGCAGAAGCGGCCTTCCTCGGTGCAATTTCCTTCACCGATACCGCCCCTGCCGCCGAACCGCTAATCTACTGCACGGTTGGAAATTGAACTTCTCTTTATACAAAAACGCCTCCATACGGAATTTTCCCGTATGGAGGCGTTCTTGTATCATTCACATTTTCTCAAGCCATCTTTTATAATATGCCGACAGGCTATCCATATAAGGGGAAACAGATATTTATCGTACAGGATTCAAATTGTAACTTTTGTGATGTTCTCATCACCGGAAAGGTTGATGAACTTAACACCCTGCTTCACAGCATAGCGCATGGTCTGATACGCGCCACCGCTCTTTCGCTCCACGCAGAAGATCACCAGGTCGGAGCGATCAATCATTTCACGGTTGCGTATTTGTATGGCCCCCTTCGGATGCGCGCCTGCGGCATTTTGCGCGACTTCCACATCATTGTAGTAATTCAGATAATCTTCCTCATGGTCGCGGTACTCTGCCGTCATGTATGGCAGCATCCAGATCAGTGCGCTGTTTTCTTCCCCCATTGCGCGGCGGCATCGCTTGATGACTGACGCCGCCAGCAAATCAAACTCCCCATCTCTGCCCACAAGGAACTCAACATATTCTTTTTCCGCAAGCAGTTCGCGAATATTTTTTTCAAGTCTTCGCTCTATGGTAAATGTGTCATCCACCTCCCTGTGGCCGAATAGACTGACTGTGTATGTTTCCATGTTCTCTCCTATCAAAAAATACCCACCGAACCAAACGGTCCGATGGGTAATCTCACACGACGCGCTATCTCTTAATATTCAACCAAGACCGGTCCGCCGAAGTCATTGGCTACGTTTTCGCAGTCTTATCATATTTTATTTTGTGTATAGCAGTCGTATCAAGATTCTGCGTTTTTGCTCTCATATTTGAGCAAATGCGTTTATATTATACTATTGCTCACTATTTAAGTCAAGTGCTTTCTGCAAAATACAGAATAATTGCTTTAAAAAACGTATAATTTATATATACAAAGTTCCGTGGAAGGTATGCAACCATGAGCAAAGAAGTATCATTCAAGAACAGAGATCGTTTCATACAATTGGGCGTTACGATTGCAGTTTTGCGAAAATTGAGGGGACTGTCTCAGGAAAAGTTGGCCGAAAAAGCCGGTATCAGCCGTTCATTGGTCAGTTCAATCGAAGCCCCCGGCATTGCCAATGGCTTTTCTCTTGAAGTTTTCTTCAATATTGCAGATGCATTGGAAATTGACCCCGCCGACCTGATCAACGCTTCTGTGTTCCCGGATCAAATCGTTACAAAAAGAAACTGAATACCTTTTTGAATTTATCCCACGGTGCAGAAAATGCACCGTGGTTTTTTATTCCCTGCCGAAGTCATTGGCTACGGTCTCACAATCTTATCATGTTTTATTTTGTGTATAGCGGTCAGAGCAATCGTGTTGGTTGATTTCCGTCATTTTGTTCATTATAACATCTTTCAACCAACAAGTCAACACAATTACAGCCTTTCCGCCAATATTTTTGTCCGTCTATAGGTTAAAATATTATAAAAGGCGGTGATAACATGGAAGAAAAGGATTTTTCGCTCAGACTTGCACGGCTTCGTGAGAAAAAGGGCGTGTCTGCCCGTGATATGAGTTTGTCGATCGGACAGAATCCCGGCTACATCAACAATATTGAAACGGGTAAATCTATGCCGTCTTTATCCGGTATCTTTTATATATGCGAATATCTCGGCGTTTCACCGAGCGAATTCTTCGATTTAGATTCTTCCAACCCCGGCAAGATTAATGCAATTGTGCAGGATATGAAGCATCTGGACGATACTCAACTTGACACGATTGCAACACTGGTCAAGGGATTGCGCAAAAAATAATTGTTTATATTACAGAAAACGATTGACGGCGATAGACGGGGAAACCGGCTACGCCGTCTTTTCTTGATTATTCATGCAAAAAGCAAAAAAATTCAATCCTCGGAAATAAATTGTTCTCTTGTAATCCATTGCAAATTGTGATACAATAATCTTATCGGCGGAATTTCCGCCAGAAATGTGTTTGAAAGGATGACTGCCATGCTGAATCAATCACTGGTCGCTGAGGTGCTTGGACGCGTCATGCGCGGAGGCGCTGATTTTGCCGAGCTTTATCTCGAGCGTACACAGAATCATGTAATCGACTATGTCGGCGGTAAAATCGAGCGAATCAATGCAAACGTCCTCTCGGGTGTGGGTATCCGCG
>JAZODX010000127.1:0-42510 GCA_045597265.1 Eubacteriales bacterium
GCACTCAACGAGTGTGCGCGGCAGTCCTCGCCGGAATGGCGGAACTGGCAGACGCCCGGGACTTAAAATCCCGTGATACGAAAGTATCGTACCGGTTCGATCCCGGTTTCCGGCACCAATACCGCGGGGTAGAGCAGCCTGGTAGCTCGTCGGGCTCATAACCCGGAGGTCGTGAGGTTCAAATCCCACCCCCGCAACCAAAAAGAAAAGTCGCGCAAGCGGCTTTTTCTTTTTGTACTCTTCACTATTATCTTTTCACTCTTCACTTTTCTCTGACTCTCCCGCACGACTTTTCCAGAGAAGAGATAAGAGAGAAGAGAGAAAAGAAAAGGTAGCCTTTCTCCCTTTGGTCGAAAAGCATTTTTATTATAAAATCGTGTGCATCTTTTTCGGTACCTCTACTCAAAAAAATTCCTCGGACTTGTTCGGATGATATCTTTTTTGGACTGACTTGCCATTTCACCCCTGAAATCGTAAGATTTCAGGGGCTTTTTTGTGCTGCCGTGAGCGAAAAGCTAAACTTTGCGTAAATGTTGACCCCAATTTGACCCCAATGGATTTATGCAGGGTATACAAAATGGAGCGGGCGGATTTGTGCGAATGCACAGGCGCTTTGACAAATGCGTACACTGCGTAACAATTTGCTGCGTTATTCACCGCACGAGGGCACTCCTCACCAAACCAGGCTTCTGCTACTCTTCATGATAATACCGGCGGTAGTCGGTCGGCGAAATCGTTAAACCCTTTGAAAAGCAGCGGGAAAAATAATACTGTGAGGTAAACCCACAGTCAAAAGCGATCTGCTTGATCGTTTTATCCGTGCAGGCAAGCTCGTATTTGGCTTTGTTCAGGCGAAGCTGCAGAATATACTCGTTCGGCGTCATACCGGTTGCCTTGCAGATATTGCGCCGCAGCTGAGATGCGGAAATGGAAAAGCGGGAACACAGATCGCTGACAGTCAGCAGCGGATCGCCGGTGTGGTCCACGATATACTGGAGAATGTTTTCTGTCAGCTGACTGGGCGCTGTCATACGATGCTCCGAAATCGTTTCGCACAGGATGGAATACAGAAAGGACTTCACTTTCAGCCCTGCATCGATCTGCTGCCGTTTCCATACATCCAGAATATTCTCAAATCTGACCCGCATGGTTTCGAAGTCATGCGGTGTATAAACGCACGGAGCATCTAGAAGCTCGAATGCATCCTCTGATGTGCAGAGAAAGTTTATCACAACATACGATGACATATTCGTGTGGGCGATTCCACGGTATGGCAGATTGCCCGGTAAAAACAGAATATCTCCCTTTTTGGCCACGATTGTTTTATCCTGAAACTGGTACTCGTTCTCACCGTTCGTAAAAAATACAATGCCGTCAAAATTTCGCTTTGTGAAGTCTTTTCTGTGCCATATAAACGAGTCCCGAAAAAATACATCGGTAATACGGCTGATCGTTATATCCTTCATATACATCACCCCCGCACATTTATTATAACACATTCCCCGATGCATATCAATGACGTTTTTGTACATCATTATGACGGCTATGTGTATTGATGAATCGCTTCGAATGCGGTAAAATAACAGTAAACGCCAAAGCTTTCCCGGCTATACGATACGGAAACGAATGACTGAAATTTTGAGACTTTTCTGACGAGAGGAACATGATTTGTGAAGCGCTTTATTGAAAACCGCACATTCATACAAAACGAATTTGAGGAAGCACATTGGGACACGTCAACCGGACTGGCGCCGGATGTGATTGCATCCGGATTAAAGGAAATCGAACTGGCTGGCGCTGAGCAGCCGTGGCAGACGATTTATGCTGAGGGCTACGCATATCTTCTGGATCATCTTCAGCTGGAGATCAACGAGCATACTCCGTTTTCTGTAAAGCTGAATCTGGGAATCGATTTTTCTTACTTTGCCGGCAGCAGTATTTTTTCTAGCTTCTGCGGTTCGCGATCCGGAAAAGTACTGGCGCGCGAACTTCCGGTAGAATACGAGATGAAAAAGAAATGGGGGGCGTTTGGTCTTGACTGGATGATGGTTGATTTTTGTCATACCGTACCCAATTGGCCATTTTTGCTGGAGAACGGATTCCCGGGAATTCTGAAAAAAGCCGAAGCGTCAAAGGCACAGCTTCTTGCAGATCTGAATCATACCGATAAGCAGATCGAATTCCTTGATGCTGTGATTGTCTGCTTCCGCGCGATCCTGCGGCTCCTTGAAAGAATCTATACATATTCTCTTGCATTTTCTGTTCCGGAGTTTTCCGCATGCATCAAAAATCTGATGACAAGACAGCCTGAGAGTTTATACGAGGTGATGCAGTTTTCTGCCCTTTACCTGAATTTTGAGGAGATCGGCATGGAGCGCGGAAGAACGCTGGGACCGATTGACAGAATGTATCTTCCGTATTATGAACAGGATCTTGAGAACGGAAAGACAGAGGAAGAAATCAGAGAGCTTTTCCGATACTATTTTATCCATTTCACAGCCGAAAAGCGATATGCGGAACAGCCGATGACTATGTGTGGCTGCGATAAGGACGGAAACGATTTTACGAATTCTCTGAGCCATCTGATTCTGGATGTTTACGATGAGATGAACATCTATAATCCCAAGATTCAGATCCGGTATCATCGGAATCTGAATGCAGAGATTTTGAAAAAAGCACTTGCCATGATCAGAAAAGGCAACAGCAGTATCTGCATTGTCAGCGACGAAGCGGTATTAAAAGGCTACGAAAAGATCGGCATTTCCAGAGAAGATGCACAGAATTATGTCTTGCTGGGCTGCTATGAGCCGATCATTATGGGGCTGGAAGAGGGAGAGATTGCCGCGCTTCGCTTCAATATGGTCAAATGCATTGAGTTTGCCCTGAACGGCGGAAGAGATATTCAGACGGGAACGCAGGTCAGCTTTGAGAGCGAAACAGATATCCAATCATTCGAGGAATTTTTTGATATTTTCCTGAAGCATCTCGATCATCTTACTGACTTTTCTCTGGATTTCATTGAAAAGCAGGGTGAATTCAGCACCGAGATGAATGCCGCCATCCTCTATTCCGCAAGCTTTGCGGAATGTATTGAAAAAGGCATGGATGTGCATGAGTATCCGCTAAAATACAACAATCTGTCTCTGAAGCATCACGGTCATGCGACTACCGTGGATTCGCTGGTCGCTGTGAAAAAATATGTATTTGATCGCAAGGAAATTTCGCTTTCGGAGCTGCGGGCGGCGCTGCAGCAAAACTGGAAGGGGTATGAAGAGCTGCAGAGGAAAATTATTGCAGACATTGAAAAATACGGCAACAATCTGCCACTGCCGGATAAAATCATGACAGATATCACAAAACATTTGGCGGATCGGTATTGCGGCAGGAAGCTGAAAAGAGGCGGCGTTGTGCGCCTTGGCATGGATTCGGTATATCACTGTGTCAGACATGGCAAGCTGACCTCTGCCACACCAGATGGAAGAAATGCAGGGAAGCCGATTTCCAAAAATCTTTGCGCTTCCGACGGAATGGATCGCGGCGGTATTACGGCATATATGCAGTCCGTTCTGAAGATCGATACCGCCTCCTTTGTGGATGGCGTTCCGCTGGATTTCGTTCTGCATCCCTCTGCTGTGGAAGGGGAAAAGGGACTTGCGGATTTTGTTTCACTGATCAAAATTTTCCTCGACAACGGCGGCTTCTGCATTCAGGGCAATATCGTGAGCCAGGCAACCCTGAAGGATGCCCAACTGCATCCCGAAAAATATGCCACCCTCCAGGTAAGAGTATGCGGCTGGAATGAATATTTTGTAAAGCTCGACAAGGTCAAGCAGGATATGTTCATCAAGCAGTGCGAGGTGTCCGGCTGATGATTTTTGCAATAAAGCCATTTGAGATCCACGACGGCGACGGGATCCGTACAACGGTGTTTTTCAAGGGATGCCCGCTTCGGTGCAGATGGTGCCACAACCCGGAATCGCTTACTTTTCACCGCGAAATTCTGTACGACAGCGCACGCTGCGTGAGCTGCCTTGCCTGTACTGCGCTGTGCGATGCCAATACGGTCAATGCGGACGGCAAGCATGTTTTTCTTCGTAATGCCTGTGACGCCTGCGGAAAATGCGAAACGGTTTGTTCGTCAGATGCGTTCGAGGAGGCGGGGCGGGAGATGACCGCGCAGGAGATTGCCGATGAAGTGCTTCGGGATGCACTGTTTCTCAAAGCAAGCGGCGGCGGTGTAACCTTCTCCGGCGGCGAGCCGCTGATGCATGCGGCGCTGTGCGCGGAAACTGCAAAGCTGCTGAAAGCGCAGGAGATCAACATTGCTGTCGATACCAGCGGCTATGTGAAGCGGGATGCGCTCGATGCCATGATTCCGTATACAGACACCTTTCTCTTTGATATCAAAGCCATGAATGAAGCGGTGCATATTTCCTGCACGGGCGTGTCCAACCGCTTGATTATAGAGAACCTACGCTATATTGATTCGCGCGGAATTCCCATAGAGATCCGCTATCCCTATGTACCGACTATGAATGACGGCGAGGCGGATGCCATCGGACGCTTTGTCAGCACGCTTGAACATGTGAAGCTGGTACGTGTTCTGCCGTATCACAGCTATGCACAGAATAAATATGCCTGTCTCGGGTTGGATTATCCGCTGCCGGAGATTTCCATGCCGACGGACAGGGAAATCGAAACGGCGCTGAACACCATCCGGGCTTACGGCGTAAAAGCGGAACGATTCTGATGTTTATAAAATTTAGTATATAAGAAGAATCCCAATGAAACGAACAAAAAAGCGCGCTTCTGTTTGCAATCATCCTCAGCCTTCTCGCATCATGCGGTGAAACGCAGAGCCCGGCTGAGGCTCAGACGACGGATCCGGCAGCAACAACTGTGCCGGAGGAAACAAAGTTTGCACCGGACTCCCTGCCGGACGATCTTGATCTCGGCGGTGACACCGTCAATATTACCCTCGGCGATTATAGCAATGCCATGCTCGAGGATAACTTCGAAAGTTCGACTACATTTTCGTGAGAAATCTTATAATTGCCGGATAATATTTTGGGTACCAATTTCGGTTCTTTCTTTCCTATCTCTTCAAGTGCACGGGTATAGATCGCATATTTTTGCACAGTCCCAATGGAAACATGATTTTCATCCGCGATCCGTTTTGCAGTAGTATGCCTGGATGGTGTTTCAGGTTCATCAGCGCTGTTCGGATAGCGATCAGCGTTAGATTATCTCAAAAACGTGCTCACACATATCAACGATTTCCCAATTGATCTTCTTGAATGGTTTTGATATTTCATATACAAGCTGATCGCCAACTTGTTTTGCAAGAATATCTCTGCATTGTTCTTTTGTAAGTTTCATGGCTACCTCCTTGAATGCCTGCAATAACACTCTCTATATACTAAATGACAAAAACAGCTGTGATTTGTTATTTCGTTTCCAGAATTGCCCGGGTGCATTACCTGTGGTGAAACGCTCGCGTCTGCACTTGCAAATGCAGAAGACTGCAAACGAGAGTGGCTGATCGCAGCACTTGAAATGAAGATATCAATTCCTATTCCTCCAAAACGACATGAATGATGTATGGACTCAATCGCGAAAAATGAGAGCCATACTACCAAAATGGCAGTGCATCTTTTTTGGAACCGGATAAAAATCCCTCTTGCATACTGGATTTGTCCAATATAAAGGGGTTCAAATCTTGTTTTTTCGATGACGCAAAAATTCAAAAATACGTTGTGCTACAGTGGAAATTCAATTGTTTCTATCTAAAAAAAGCCTTTTAGAATCGGGTTGATTTGAAGCTACATAGAGGTGCCTGGTATCTTTTTTGGGCCCTCTTGCCAAAAAAATTCCTCGGACTTGTTCCGAGGATATTTTTTACCTCTTCACTTTTCACTCTTCACTCTTCACTTTCCCCTCCGTCGAGGAATTTTTTTGGAGGTAATAAGTAATAGTGAATAGTGAAAAGGTATTTTTAAAGTAGCTTTTCGCTGTGGCGAAAAGCATTTTTATTTTAAGATTTTTTTAAGGTTGAAAAGTTATAGGTTTTATGGTATAATTACATTATCAACGTAAAAGGTGAGGAGCCAAAAATGAAAATCAAAAAGAATTGGATAACCTCCGCTCACAGAGGCTTTGTTGAAGGAGCGTTAAGAGAAAACTGCCTTGCGGCGTATTACAACGCCTACCTGAGGGGTGCGGATATGATAGAAACCGATGCCAGGTTTTCGAGCGACGGCGTACTCATCGTAAATCACGACCCAACGGTAAAAGGCTTTAACGAACGTGGCGAAGAGGTGACATACGTTGTTGCCGAAACCCCCTCCGACGTCCTGTGCTCGTTGATTTTATCGAAGGATGACACATGGGGTGTACAGCGAGTTCCCACCTTGGAGCAGGTTTTGAGCTTGGCTTACAATACAGGTATGCTGGTTAATATCGACTTAAAGAACAAATACGAAGGTGCTTTACCCGTGGCGAAAACGGTACTTAAATGCGGAATGGCGGGCAAGGTCATTTACGCACTCAACCGCTCGGGAATGGAGGGGATAGACGCCATAATGACGATCGATCCCGATGCTCGCTTCATTGACAACGGAGTTCGCTTTGCGCAAACGGTTCGGGATTTTCCAGAGCGCGGAAAAAGATGCTTTTGTTACACAAGCAACGCAAGTGAGGAAAACGTAAATGTGATCCGTGATTACGGTTGCCTTCTTGCATTGATCAGCTTGAACGAAAACAATTTTGAAACGGCTATTCGACAGCATCCCGATATGTGTGAATTTTTGCACACCTCGGATTTCAGGGCAATAGAGGATAGCTATCTAAAAAATTTGAAGTTATATTGATAGCATCTATTTTGTCGAGATAACACAAAAACGAAAGCAGTCCAATGGACTGCTTTTTCGTTTTTGGTTGCAATGAAGCGCACCTGTGGTGCATGAAAAATGAAGCAGACTTCGTTCTGTGAAGCGAGCCTTCGGCTCACAGAGAGGTTACTGTGCGCTTCGCTTCATGGCGGCAGAGCCGCCGCTTCATAGAAGCCGTAAGGCTTCTGCTTCATATTCGCGTAGAGAATGCTTCATTGACAAAGCTTTGAATTTATGATAACCGCAAGCGAGGAAGTGCCGGACAACATCCGGCAAGATGAAACCACGATTGTAGAAATTTCCATCCATAATTAACTCTGAAAGGATCGTCTCTTCATATTTCTCATCATAGACATTAATATCCTCTAATCCCATCAAAGCAGAATCAAAAGCATCCCAATCAATTGGTGACTTTTCTATTATTGCAGAAAGTTTGCTAACTGCATTGCTCATCGCGCTCACCTCGTTTCCTTTGTCATATTAAAAATTATACCATAATTTCGCATACTTTTCAATGCAAAAATATGAACGAGCGAGAAAAAGTCCCCGAACAGCATCACATCAGGTGCCGTTCGGGGACTTTTTCTATTCTCTCTCAAAGCATAACCGTTATCTCGCTGCCGTCTTTCAGCGAATAGACCAATCGGTCATCGTTGTACACTGTTACGCGATCTACCACAGCGTGCCACAACTTTTCGTCAAATTCAATGAGCGGAGCTTCAAGTTCGGTGAGCTCGACGAGCATACCGCCGATGGCAACCGACTCTGCTACCATCCGCTTACGCCTTTCGGTGAGACCTTCAGCAAATCATAGCAGAAGAAAAACTGAAGCCCGAAGAAACACGGAAATTTGTTGAAACGGCATTCCGCGATGGTTCAGTTAAAACCACCGGTACTGATATCGATAAACTGATGCCGCCTATGACTCGTTTTGGTGGTGGTAACCGTGCCGAAAAGAAACAAGGGATTATTGCAAAACTCCTCGGCTTCTTTGAAAAGTACTTCGGCATTGGATAAAAAATTATCCTCAATTGATAACAATCTGATAACTTTCCCCGTACCCGCTGGACTTTCTCTCGGTATTATGGTAACATACCGTGTTATGAGAGAAAGGAGGTGCGGCGGTGGCTTACGGACACAGAAACGAGGTGTGCGCTCCCAGGCGAAAACGCTATGAGGATTGGTTTCACAAGCGGTTGATTCGGTATCGGACGGTAATGGTTATTCTCAACACGCTTTACCACCGGGGAGAGCTATCGCTTTACACCTGGTATCGAGCGGAGGAGATCGCAGCCGAACGTAGCAAGCTCCCCGAGAATAGCATTTATCGGATATGGAGTCCCGACTACGGACAGAGCTTTGAAGTGCAACGTGCCGAACGGCTCCTTTACCTATCGCAAGATAACCAAAACGAATAAAGACCGATTGCACTGGGCGTTGCTGCCTTATGCGGTCGGTCTTTTCGTTCACAGAAAGTTATCTGGACTTATGGGCGCGTGCATGGTAATATCTCCTGCTACAAGGAGGTGAACTTATGCGAAACATACTGGAAGAACTGTGGTATGGGAACATTTGCCCAAGCAGCGGTTGCCGAGAGGGAACGAAGGAGGTCAAGGAACTGATGGGCTACATTGCCGACCACCACGATGCGCTCCTCGGAATGCTGACGGACAAGCAAAAGGAAACGCTTGAGAAGTTTGACGATTGCTACGCCGAGCTGACGGAAATCAATGAGCGTGAAATATTCGTATACGCTTTTCGGCTTGGGATGCGGATTGCCATTGAGGTCTTCACCGAACCGGAACGGCAATAAACAACCTTATACCACAGACGGCAGGGGCAGCCTTGCCGTTTGTCCGTTCTGTCCACATTGTCCCTGTTATTAAAAAAGTTTTGCGATTATAAACCGCAAAAGTACCTAAAACTCCGAAGATTTGCGATTATAAACCGCAAAACTTTTTAAGTTGGTAGCTGAAAACGGAATTTATCCTAACGCTAAAATACGATACTATCGTAATATTTCCTAAAAATGAATAATTCCCCTTATTTTTAGTATAATAATAAGGGAATATTCCATTGAGATATTGACAATCCCCTTAATTTGTGCTATAATTTAAGGGAATTATTTGGAGGTGAGATAATGAGAACCTTTAATTATACGAAAATTAGCGAAAATAAATGGGATTCCGAGCTTCTCGGCTTAATTGCCGCCATATACAAGGAAGCCGGAAAGCAAGAATTATATTTGAAGCAACGCCCCGAGGAGCTTGAAAAGCTTGTTGAGATTGCAAAGGTACAAAGCACCGAGGCATCCAATGCCATTGAGGGTATCGTTACCACAAGCACCCGTATCCGTCAGTTGATGGGCGAGAAGACTACGCCGAGAAACCGCGATGAGCAGGAGATTGCCGGATACCGAGACGTGCTGAAGATTATTCACGATAGCTTTGATGCCATCCCCCTGACACCGAACTATATTCTTCAGCTTCATAAAATCCTCTACAGCCATATGAACAACCCGATGGCGCGAAGAACCAAGAGCGTACAGAATTATATCAGTGCAACCTATCCAGACGGTCATACCGAAACGCTTTTCACGCCCCTTGATCCTTTTGAAACACCCGAGGCACTTGAAGCCATTTGTAACGAGTATAACCGTGTGATCGGAAATATGGAGCTTGAGCCTCTGATTGCCATTCCTACCTTTATACACGATTTCCTTTGCATCCATCCGTTCAATGACGGCAACGGAAGAATGAGCCGTCTTTTGACTACACTCCTTCTTTACAGAAACGGCTTCTACGTTGGAAAGTATATTTCCCTTGAAGCCAAGATTGCGAAGAACAAGGATTTGTACTACGATGCCTTGGGTCAATCCCAGCAAGGCTGGCACGAGGGGGAAGCTGATGCCGTTCCGTTCATCAAATATCTGCTCGGTACGATCCTTGCCGCGTACCGTGATTTTGAAGACCGCTTTGCTCTTGTGGAAACCAAGCTATCCTCCCTTGAAATGGTGAGACGCGCCACGATGAATAAGATAGGGCGCTTCAAGAAGCAGGACATTATGGAGCTTTGTCCGTCGCTCAGTATCAGCTCGGTAGAGGGCGCACTCCGTAAGCTCGTAGCCGAGGGAGAGCTGAAGCGTGAGGGTAACGGAAAGAATACCACGTATTTCAGACTCAAGTGAAGGTATCACAGTTAGGAGATTGACGATGACAAATAAATTAAAAGAAAAATGGCTTCATCTGTATGAGGTAGCACAGCAGATCGGCGCAATGCAACCGTGGGAGGATTTTTCGGAGTCCGACAGATTCACATACATTTGGAAGGACAAAAGCAAATCTGTATTTTTTTCGTTTATCGGGGAGTCCGCACAAAAATTCGGTATTGCTTGTTATTTCGGCGAAGAGGATTATATTCGCGCCAGAGTCCGCCTTACCGAAAAGAATTACAAACACGAACCCGTGTTTATGCTGCAAAATGCCTTGATATGTCTGTGGGATGACCGTGAGGAGCTCAGCAAGGAAAGCTATGCTCTTATTAAAGAGCTTGGCTTCAAGCCTCGCGGTAAAGGAGCGTGGTTGCATTTTGACCGATATGAGATCGGATACGCTCCCGTTCCGATTGACGAAAAGGAAGTCGATCTGCTCACAACCGCTTTTGAGAATCTTTATATGATGCTTCGCGCCATCTATGAGCAGGGGCTTGATCCAGAATTTGATAAAGGTAAAAATTTGTTGCGTTGGTATGAGCCGAAGGACAAGCTGTTTTACACGCATCCGTTTGAAATTGAAATTCCTAAGGATATCATTACGCATCCGCTGGTGACCGTTCAGGAAAACGATTGGATGCGTGAGGTGCGTTCAATGAAGAATGCGGATTACTTCGTCGAGCTTGATTGGTCATACGTTGGCGTTATTTATGATGACGAAGAAGGCAGAGGCACGTTCCCGCGTATGTTGCTTGCGGTCGAACCGAAGAACGGATTTATCCTTGTCAATGAGATGCTCTCGCCGTCGCATAATCAGCCTGGTATCGTTTTTAACGTGCTTGACCATTTCATAGAACGATACGGTAAACCTTCTGAAATCGCAATATGCGACGAAGACCTTAAAGGTATTCTCTCCGATGTTTGCAAAAAAGTCGGCATCAAGCTGACGGTCAAAAAGAGATTGTCGGCAGTAAATAATGCCAGAAAGACGATTTGGGCGCAGATTATGTAAGAGCAGATTATGTAAGAAAAAATGCACCATACCCCTTAAAAGTGGTGCATTGTATAGGTATGGGGTACATCTGCCAAAAGAAAACCACCCAAGAGGGTGGGTTTTTATTTGGTTGCAAAAAGGGGGCGGGATTTGAACCTCCTCCCGATGGGTTATTCCGAAATTGTGAGTTTGACGTGCGACCGTCGCCGGTGGCGGAGGGAGGGAGCGCGGCAAGGGGGAAAACGATAGTCAAAGTTTTTATTTTAATACCTTTTTGCTCCAACTCCCCCCCAAAAGGGTGGTTTCCATAAAGCGGGTTTATACCTGTCGCAAAATCCAAAGGAGTACGGATGATTTATTCGTACTCCTTTTCACCCGCCTTGTCTCATAAGGTATAATATGTTACACCTTTTAGGTTCACTGTCGGGTGGTAATGAGCCGAGGTGGCTTGCGAAGCAAGACGGAGGGATTGTAAAAGCAAAAATCCATCGTAATACAATCCCTCAGCCGCCTTCGGCGTCAGCTCCCTTTACACAAGGGAGCCTTTGGTTTGTGTCTCCGAAAGTCCATCTACTTTTCCCGACAACCACTGCTTTTGTGGGCGCAAAAGCGAAGCCCCGCACGAGGCGGGGCTATAAGAAGAATACAATTTATTTTGATTCAGCCATTTCTTTTGCTCTTGCAAGTAAATTTATATAACGCTCATCTTCATGCACAGCATCAAACCAAGGCCACGTCGTCATCGCATTAAATATGTCACCTTTAATTTGCCAAAACAACCACAAGTACGGTGTCCAAACACTTGTACCATCTTCAAAGAATATATTTACTTCGCAATTCTTTTCTATTTTAGAGATTTTTGTGTTTTCAAACAGTGTCGGAGCACCTGTCTCCATTTTCTTGCCTTCGGGTATTTGTAACCAAGAATCATACAATGTAAAAGCTTTTTCAAGATATATAAAGCCCTCATCAAATTCGCCCGCTCCGATCATTGCTCCTGCGACCTTTAAGCATAAATCAGCATAGCAACCTCTCCATGCTTCGGGGATACCTCCATCATCTGAAATACATTCAAGAATTTTCATTCTATATTTCATAAGAGTAACAGTCTTTTGTGGATTTTCAAAGAGCATACCGTTGTCTTTCTCATAATACCGCATATACTCTCTTCCTAAAAAGTGCATCAAATTCAAAAGAATATTCGCAGTATTTTGCTTTTGATATTCTGCTTGTTTTCCTCTTTTCCAAAACCGCTCTTCGATACGTTCATTTTGACAAGACGAATAAAACTGTTCGCTTTTATATTGCCAATTTTCCCATTCATCATCGGGGCATACGATGCTCATGCATTCCAGTGCGTTTTGACGGGTATATTCCCAAGTACAATCTGAAATAATTTTCTCGCATACTTCTTTTAGCAACGGATAATCGCTTTGCCAACATTCTTTATTACGCAAAATTGCCATAGCTAAACAATCACAAATTGCAAAATCCGAGGGGTACTTTTTGTAGTATTCTTTTGCCAAAATCAGTTGTTCCATCGGAAGCGAATGATTGAATTTTGACATAAAAAACTCAACATCAGCTTGACGGCTGGCTTCATCATTGCCTATGAGCTCGTCAACCGTTATCTTAAAATAATTTGCGATTCGTGGTAAAAGCGTAATATCTGGATATCCACCGCGCTCCCAGTTGGAAACAGCTTGAGGGGAAACCGTCAGCGCATTGGCTAACTCTTCTTGCGTAAGCTTTAGTTTTCTTCTTTCGCGGAGAATCACTTCCGCAATTTTTAATTCAGCCATAAAATCCTCCTAATGACTATTAGAAGTGCGCACCTTCTGATAAAATAATAGCATCAATATCACGTAAAGTCAACAACTGCTCTATTGAGTTTTCTCAAATAATGTTTGATAAATACAAATGTTGTTTGAGGTAAGTGCGGCAAAAAAAAGCACACCCATACTTAAGCAATGTCATTAACTTAAGATGTAACATTTGTCACATCGCACGATGCAGGGGCGTTCTTTGAACGCCCGCAGGCGAACGAAGTTCGCCCCTACAAGAAAATTTTTGTGTATATTGACAGCCATGTTTGCTTAAGTTCATGACATTGCATACTTGAGTATATCTTTTATCAAAACTGCTCTACGGCAGGTACACCAAGGGTGGTTTTTCTTTGGTTGCAGCAGGGGGGGATTTGAATCTCCTCCCCTCGGGGTTATCCCCGGCGTTGTGGAGCTGAAACGCCTGGTATGTTTAAAGGGGCTGCCGTATTTGCGGCAGCCCCTTGACTTACTTATTGATTCTTTTTCAGTTTTCTTGCGCCGATTTTATCAAGGATCTCGCCGCCGATATCGGGATGGTCAAAGGTAAAGCCGAGCGCTCCGTATTCGTATGCCTGCCTGTAAATCTCCTCATCGGTACACATACCGAAATATACGCAGGGTCTGATTCCCATCAGTGCAAATTCGGTGAATCTTGCCTTATCGGCAACCGGCGTATCGTGGATAATCGGCATTCCCTGCGGATCCTTTTCGCCGGAATTGAAGATGCAGACCTCATCGTAATACTTATACGGATCGTCCTTCTCATACCCCCTCATCTTCGGCTTGGGATAGAAGCCGTGCATCACGAAATCATCCTTCGTATAACGGGTTCCCAGCCAACTGAAGAGCCCTGCCGAGAAGGCGAGCACCGTGAGTCTTTCTTTGCCGAACATCCCGTATTGCTGACAGATAGCAAGCGTATGTCCTGCCGATGCATATGCGAAATCACCCAGCTCCTCGGGATAATCCTTGAGCTCAAGAAGGACTCTGATCTCGGGACGGGTATTCATCAATTCAAGAAACTCCTCCAGGGTGGGGATCTTCTCTCCCTTGAACTCCTCGCCGAATTTGATGCCTGCGTCGGCCCTTCGGACCTCTTCAAGCGTCATACGTGAGATAACGCCCTTCGTATCGGTCGTTCTGTCAAGCTTCGCATCGTGACATACAACGATATGATAGTCCTTCGTCATATGTACGTCCATTTCGATCGAGTCAATGTCGAGCTCAAGCGCCTTGCGGAAACCCAGCATCGTATTTTCGGGGTATTTTCCTCTCCAACCTCTGTGTGCGGTAAGGGTAACTTTTTTTTCCATGATTCGTTCCTTTCTGCATCTGCCGGATGCATTTTTTGAATGATTGCCGTCTTATTATAGCACGCCGTTTACCGACTTTCAACAGATTAGAGAATTTTGGCAAATAATTTAAACTTTTTCGGCCAAAAAACAAACAAAAGAAAAACGAAAACAGAGTTTTCCCCCAAGCGATCGAGAATACTTCACTTTTCCTCGGTGTATTGAAAAGTGTTCAATTCTATGATATCTCCGTACTGTTTCATGATAACTTAGTCGGTGTTCTCGCATACCCATGATAACACATATTTTGCATTCTGACAAGTAGTTTCTGCTTTTTCTTCCTGTTTTCCCTATAAAAATATGCAGGTGGATTATCTTTTGTCTATTCTTATCGGCTTAGCCTCTTTGGGCCCCCGCCAATATGGCGTTTTTTCTTGTCGTAGGATAGATCTCTTCATCCCTTTTGGGATGAGACCGATGGGCATGGCTTCTCCCGAAAGAATTCCGATTATGTCCGAAAAACGAGCGGGATCAGCACGTACCTTGTCATTATTCCGATCAACTGCGTATTTCTGATCTTGGCAGAAAAACTTCTTCACACATCAAATCGCAGGTTTATCCAGGTAATACTCTATGGTATAAGGTTCTTCTGCGGCAGGCTGCAGACGGTAAAGCGCGATGGAACCCGCACTCAGGTGACCGGAGATGGTTTTGGTGTTGGGGAAAACGATGAATTCCTCCCCGGTTTGTTCGCCGGTGCGATAAACGTTGGCAGCTTCTTTCAAATGCAGGAAGTAATGAATCTCCCGGCGATAGTCGCGGTTCAGCACCAAAAGGTAGCGGTGTCCGTAATTATCACACAACTCGGAAACGGAAAGGCGGTGAGGCAATTCTCCTTCCAGATATTCGCTTTCCGCCATCGTGGAGGCCATACGATCCCAATCTGCCTTGTAACCGGTTTGTATCTTGACGCTTTCGTCATGAATGACTCGCCGGCATTCCAAGGCCATCAGGGTATTGCCCAAATTGGCGGTTTCTTCGTTCAGCTGTTTCTGCTCTTTGTAATGTACGCCGGGGCCGCCGGTGGCGGGATCAATGTAACCATCAAACTCCACATAGGAGGAGATTTGTTTAGCACCGTAGAGCAAAGCGGCGTTTGCCATCATGCGGGAAGCGGTAAAGGTGTAGCGGTCGGTGCTTGGCGTATAGCAGAGCTGGTGCCCCTGATAATAAAACCAGAGGGGCGCTCCAATACGCTTGGCGGCACGGCGGGCAGTTTCAAAATGGAACCAAAGTTCAGACTCATCCAACTGTCTTTCGGCATCCAAAGCCTGACCGGAATTGCCAAAGGGATAGTAATCAAAGGAAAGCTGAGCGGGGCACACCTCATCGGCAAGACCGTTGATATAATGGGGAGCAGCAGCGGCAACGGTGTAGGGGAGCAGATGGGGGCATTCGCGTTCCATTTGCTCGATCAGCTCCAACGTGATCTTGCGCTGATCGGCATTGGTGGGTTCGTCGTAAACATAGTAACCGACGATGCAGTTCCATTGTTTTGTGTCACGGATGGTACCCAACAGATCGTTATTTTCATTTAGGAACCCTTTGTGAAACCCCATTCCGCCAAAGCGACGGAGGTTCTGATAGGCAACCTTGGCACCGATACGTTCGGCAGTACGAAGAATCTCCATTCCTACCTCGGGACTTGCCCAAAGCATTTCCTGCAGATTGAAACCCGCTTTCTGCGTAGTTTCCACCGCTCTCCTGGTACGCTCCAACAAAATGGGATTCTTTTCATCCAGACCGTAAGGCCCGGGGCTGGCTACGGACAGAATGAAGTTATCCTGCCGCCAGATTCTTTTCGGGTTTCCAATCGGGTAACGGGCAAACAGTTTCTTTTCCATAGCTTTTACCTCCGCAAAATATTGCTTTTATCTTTATGATAAACACTCTTTTGACAGTAATATTTTTGAAAGGTCCACACTCCATTCGAGGAAATTATTGTACCACAATTCTGCATTCTTGTCAATGCAAGCATACGGGCAAGCGAGAAAAAGGCAGAACAGCATCACGCCGTGGTGCTGTTCTGTTTTTTGATTTCACCCCCTCAAGGCAGAACCGTATTTCCCTTCCGTCTTCCGTGCCGACGATTTTTTGTGAACAAAATGTAACTTCTCAAAAAGCTATTGACAAAATTCTTCTAACGGGTTAGAATGTAGCTGTATTCTAACCTGTTAGAAAGGAGATTCACCTATGGAAACGCCGAAAATTTTCGAAAAAGAATATCGGTTCTGCCTGATTTTGTGGGAGAACGAGCCGATAAGCCGAGCAGAGCTGGCGAGAATCTGCGAGGATCAGTTCGGATGGAAGGCCACAACGACCTATACCGTGGTCAAACGCCTCTGTGATCGTGGCGTGCTGACAATCGAGAACAATCTGATCTCTGCTCTTGTCACGAAAGAAGAAGCACAACTGGCCGAAATCGACGGCTTTGTGGAGGAAAAGTTTGAAGGCTCCCTTCCTGCATTCATCGCAGCATTCGCAAAAAAGCAGGAATTTTCCGACAGCGATCTGGATGAGCTGCAGAAAATGATCGATCAGGCGAGAAAAGGAGGAGGAAAATGACCGAACTGTTTTATGCGATTTTGAACATGAGTATTTCCGCGAGTGTCCTTGTCCTTGTGGTACTGCTTCTCCGTCTGCTCTTCCGCAAGGCGCCGAAATGGGTAACGATTCTCCTATGGGGTCTCGTTGCCGTTCGTTTGATCTGCCCGTTTGCCCTTGAAACACCCTTCAGCCTGATGCCGAAGACCGAGTGGGTTGCACAAGAGTCAGCATATCCGGCAGAGGTTATTACACCGGACGTAATCGATCCTGAAGAAATATCCGACAAATATCCGGGCATTGAAGTGTCGGCACCCATTCTTCCCGCGCCGGAGATTACCGTTCACAGAGGCTTCGGTACGTCTTTTGTTCTCTCATGTCTCTGGCTTTCCGGTATCGGGGTAATGCTCGTTTATCTTGCGGTCAGCAGTATCCGTATCCATCGCCGAACCCGGAATACGAAGCAGTTCGAAGGAAACATATATACGGGTGAAAGCATCGTTTCTCCGTTTGTATTCGGCACGGTCAGACCGCGCATCTATCTTCCTGAGAATATGGATGCCATCAGCATGAGCTACGTGATTGCTCATGAAGAAGCCCATCTGCGCCGACTCGATCACCTGTGGAAGCCGCTTGGGTTTCTGCTGCTTACCCTCCATTGGTTCAATCCTCTGATCTGGATCGGATATATTCTGCTGTGCCGGGACATTGAACTGGCTTGCGATGAGCGGGTCGTGCACAGCATGAACGAGGAAGAACGTGTGGATTATTCCGAGGCATTGCTGGATTGCAGTGTCAGACGTAAAATGATTACTGCCTGTCCACTGGCATTTGGTGAGGTTGGCGCAAAGCAGCGGATCAAGTCGGTGCTGAACTATAGGAAGCCTGCGTTTTGGATTGTGATCCTGGCTGTGATTGCCTGTGCAGCGGCGGCGGTTTTCTTTCTGACGAATCCGCTTAATCAGCCTGCAATTTCCATTGACGCGCATGACTGGTATTTCGAGCGTGTTTTGATCACAGATCTGAAAAGCAATACCACCATTGAGGCATATCAGCCCGGACTTCTGCCGGAAACGAGCAATGCGGAACCCGTGAACGCAATTCTCGTTCCCGGTGATGAACCGATGTGGTATGACTTGATCACGGGAGACCGGAATACCATGCGTTTCTCCAATCATTTTCTCCTCGTAAAGGCCGACAGCAAATCCGCGCAATATACCGTTGACCTTTATCGGGATACGGGTGAACGGTACGCGGGAGTGAATTCGCGTGCGGTAATTGAGCCGATGAGGGACGGAAACGGATACGTTCTGACTATCTATGAGTACTCGGCAAGCCATGAAAAAGAAATCATCTTCACCACAAAGAAACAACCTGGAGCGGAGAACGGCGAAAAGAAGCTTACGCTCGATGACGTTCTGGCTCTTTCTGAAAAGCATACGGCGCTCACGTGGGAGGATTTTGCGGAATACGCATATACCGACGCGGGAACGTGGAATTTCCGATGCATTTATGAGATTGACGACGTGTTCTGGCTTGAAATCACGGGCGGAAGTATGCACGGCACGCCTATGCAGATAAATCTTTGTACGAAAACGGATTACGGAGACGGTGCCAAATATATTGATATCCGAAGAAAAGATGCGGATGACGATATCGTGGAGAATTTCATCAATGCAAACAAATAGGCCACGTCTGCCCTCATCGAGCCGGAAACCTTGAAATGCGAAACGGGAAGTCCCAATTACCCGATGCGTTCCCGGGCAGAAATGCGGTCCGTTTCGTAGGGGGGCCTTGTGTCCGCCGCACGAAATGACGCGAGCCCCCCTTCCAATCCACCCACGCAACAAAAAAACCGACGGGTATCTTCCATAAAGCAGGTTTACCTACCGATATTATCGTAGGGCGGTGCCTTGGTGCCGCCGAAAACAAACGGTATAGAATTTCACAGAGGCGGGAGATCCCCCCCGCCCTACAACAAAAGGAGTACGAATGATTTGTTCGTACTCCTTTTCACACGCCTTACCTATACGGGTGATTACTTTGCAAAGCATTTCTTTTATCGACACCTATAGTATACTGTAAATTCATCAAAATTCCAATAACGCATTTTGAGAGAAAAATTATCACTTTGTGTTATAGAACAAAAACTTAGTGAACCTGCTTTATCGCAGGTACACCAAGAGGGTGTTTTGGGGGTTGCCAAGCAGAGGATGGAATCGGAACGAAACAAAGCACGCCTCAAAAAGTTCAGTTTTGCTTAACCCGGTTTTCAGAATGACTCTCTTGTCAATCGCCGAGAAAATGGTATAATAGAATTACCAAAGCGCTTTGGAATAATAAAATGCGAGGTAAACATATGCATATCGGACTTATGATAAAAAAGCACCGTAACCAACGGGATTTGACGCAAGAACAGCTCTCCGAATATCTGAACGTATCCGTTTCGGCTGTATCTCAATGGGAAAGCGGAAAAACAGTCCCCGACGTATCCACGCTCCTGGCGCTTGCAAATTTTTTCGATATTTCTTTGGATGAGCTCTTTGATCGAACCTCCTCTGACAAAGCAAAGGCAATTGAGAAATATGACAAGCTGAATGCCGAATACGCCAATCGCGGTGAGGTGTTAAAGCAGCTTTCCCTGTGGAGGGAAGCATCGCAAAAATATCCCGGTGATTTTCATTGTCTTATCGGACTCGCTCACGCATTATTCTCTACCCTGTATATCGGGATGGAAAACGATGTTGTTGAAAGTAATGCCAAGGAGTGTATTGCTATATGCGAGCGTATTTTGCGAGACTGTACCGATAATGACATCAGAAATTCCGCAATTCAGATGTCGGTATTTCTTTACTCGCATAAGAACGGCAGTTGGTCAAGTAAAAAAAATACCGTCTCTTTTGAAAACGCTTCATGGTCAAGCGAAGAAAAAGCAGTGGAATACGCCATGATGGCCGGCGGATTTTTCACCTGCCGTGAGCATTTGCTGGAGCAAGCGTATTTCACGGAAGAAAGCAAGGAAAAATGTCTGCAGACGAAACACACCAATATTCTTCACGCCATGGATCACCTCACAATGACGATGTATTCCGAAAAATATGAAGATGAAAATGACAGAATCAACGCCTGCAATACGGCGCTGGCTTTATGGAAAACCCTGATTTATGACGGCAACTATCTGTTTTATCATTGCAGAATCGAATCCATCTGCGTTTTACTCGCAAGAGCTTATGCCAAGCGCAAAGAAAGAGAGAAAACAATCCATGCGTTAAAAGAAGCGCTGATCCACGCGAAATACTACGACAATCTTCCGAAATGCGAACGGCATTTCACAAGTGTTTTTGTAAAATACGCAACCTGTGATGCTTCCAAAACGTCAAAAAATTATACCGGAACGCTTGAAGAAGACCTTCGTCGGCATATGCAGAACGGTGTGTTTGATTTTTTGCGGGAAGATGAAGAATTTATCCAATTGTGCAAGTGAATTGCGTTGATATTTTGGCCTTGAAACAAATCGGGGGAAGAATTTGCAAAAGCAAATTCTTCCCCTTCTTCTTATTTTACCGTCAAAACAACCTTTCCTACGTTTTCACCGCGATAAAGAATATCATGCGCAGCCTCGGCTTCGGTGATTGGTAAAATCTTATATATAGTCGGCTTCACCATACCCGATTCAATTTTCGGATATACGTCGCGCACGATTCCGGCAAGGATCTGTGCCTTCACCTCGGGCGAGCGCGAACGGAGCGTGCTTCCAATGATTCTTACGTTTCTGACATAAATGTTTTTCAGGTCTATTTCGGTCTTTGTCCCGGCCAAGGCCGCGATCATGATCCATCTCGCTCCATGAGTAAGATAGTGGATACACTTGCCCATGATCTCACCGCCAAGGCAGTCAATGGCAACGTCAACACCATGCCCTGCTTCAAGCTCTTCTTTAAGAACGAGAGATATGTCCTCTTTTGTTGTTACCACCACTCTGTCGGCATTAAGATGTTTGATGTTTTCTGCTATCTCGTCGCTAAGCACGGTAGTGATAACCCTCACACCAAACGCCTTTGCCATCGGAATGATAACACTGGCAAGCCCCGATGCGCCCGCGTTCATCAGAAGTGTATTGCCTTCCTTGATCTTTCCCTCTATGAAAAGATTGAGATATGCCGTCGCAAATGCTTCGGGGATTGCCGCTGCTTCAACCATAGAGCAATTTTTAGGCACGGGCATCACCATATCGTATTTTACGCTGACATATTCGGCGTATCCGCCGCCGCCAAGAAGAGCGCAGACCCTGTCACCGATCTTCAGGTTTGATTTTTCCCGTGCATCGTCTCCAATCTCAACGATCTCGCCCGCAACCTCGAGCCCCATCCACTCGGGGCAACCGGGAGGAGGAGGATAGTCGCCCTCTCTTTGCATAAGATCGGCACGGTTAAGTGCCGCAGCTTCTATTTTGATGAGAACCTCGTCGCTTTTCATTTCGGGATCAGGCACGTTGTCCCAGCGCAGACTTTTGTCTTCATTTACAAGTATTGCTTTCATATTCGTCTTTCCTTTTCCTCTCATTTATTTCGTAAAGTCCATTCCGCAGCAACGCAAGATCAAGCGGAACAAAGACAATTCGTAATCCAAGCTGTAAGGATTCTCCAGCTCTCCCCGAACCATTGCGGCAAAAGCGGAAAGCATCTCTTCGTATCGCTGAAACACTTCGCTTCGGCTATGCTCTCGTACCAAGTGTCCTTCCGTATTCAAAGAGCTCTCGTTTTTTTCCGAGTATAGCATATACGACTGCGTTGCATTTTTGACCTTTGCCTCCAAGGGACGGATCTCCACCGTTCGTTTGGAACCGCAGATCACGAGCTGACGCCGCTCAAATCCCGCGATCTCTGCTCCGCCCATACGGATCACAGAAACAGCATGGGGATAACGGAATACGGCAAAGCCCAAATCCTCCGTGTTCACACCGTCAATTCCCGTGGACGTATTCAGTGGGATGACTTCCTGCGGCTCTCCTTGAAGCTGCATTACCAAATCCACCAAATGACAGCCAAGATAGAACATCATTCCGCCCGTAAAGCTGCCAAACCATTCTCTTGTTCCCTTTTTGTCGTTTCGACTCATATGCGCCTCTACGCTGTAAATATGTCCGAATTCTCCCGCATTGGCACGCCGTATTGCATCGGCAATGAGGGGATGATACCGATACATATAACCGATGTGAAACACCTTTCCCGTCTGACGCATCGTACCGATCAGTCTTTCAAAGTCTTCAAGGCACTGGCTGCCCGGCTTTTCCATGTGTATATGCTTTCCTGCATCTGCCGCCATCTGCGCGTACTTATTCAAGTGTATCTCATCGGTCTCAACCGCAACCGCCTCAATCGTGGGATCGTTCAGTATCTCCTCAAGTGTAAGCTCGGGATATCCCTCAAAATATTTCAGCTTTTTTGCGCACGTCTCTCTTTCGTCCTCGACAAGAGCGTAACCGACAATATCAAAAAGCTCAGGATGCAGCGTTAACGTTTCGAAAATTTCCGGAGCATGGCTGTGGCGGTTCACGCCAATCTGCGCAATACGAATTTTCCTCATTGCATATTTCTCCAATCAAACAGCACACCGATGGGAAATTGCTTGTCCTTCGCAAGTCTTTCATACACCTGACCGGCTTCGTCAGGCGTGTGAATTTCGCAGATCATATCCTTAAAGTTCAAGCGCTTCCCTTTGGTAAGATTAAGAACGGTTTTTAAGTCATCTCTGTCCGTCCAAAGTCCTGCGGAGGATTCTTTTTTGGGGCGCGCCATTGTATGTGCACCGATGAGAGAGATTCCGGGGCCGTGTACCTTTCCGTAATAATCGATTTCGAATTTGGAGCTTCTGGTGCATCCCAAAAGCGCAACTCTGCCAAATCTTCTCATGCAATCAAGTGCCTGTATCAAGCCAACGCCAAGTCCCGTGACCTCAATGCAGACATTTACTCCACCGTCGGTCAGCTTTTTCACTTCACTCGCAAAGCCTTCCTCTGTCGGATCCAAAGCGAAATCTGCGCCCATCCGAACAGCAAAATCCCTTCGTTCTTTGATCGGATCAACGGCAATAACAGGATACGCACCTGCCGCTTTCAGTTCCTGAACCGCAAAAATACCGAGAATACCAAGTCCCATGACCATGGCAGATTCGCCGATTTCGAGCTTTGCTTTTCTGATTGCCGCAAGAGGAAAGCTCGAAATAAGCGCCATCGAGGCTTCTGCCGACGTCACCTCCTCCGGAATTTTGAGAACGTTATTTTCACTTATGGTAATATTCTTTTTGTGTTTTCCCCAAAAAACAATTACCCTGTCCCCCACACTGATGCCGTTCACACCGCTTCCGATCTCCGTGACGACTCCCGCCGCACTGTATCCAACGGTTCTTGGAAAAACCGCTTCCTGATCTTCGGAAACTCTGATTCCGTTTCGCATTCCAATCAAATTTGCTTTTTCGGTCCCTGAACTGATTGCGGAATATTCCAGGCTTACAGTTACCTCGTGTTCCTTTGGCGGAAGGCACTCAGCATCCAAAAGCTCTGCGACGTACGGTTTTGTAAATATGATTTGTTTCGTTTTCATATCAGTTCCCCCGTATACTTATTATCAATATTATACTACCTTGACAGATAACAGACCATATGCTATACTGTAAAAAACAGATACGATTCTATATATTTCGTTTCAAAACAAGGGGGTAAGATCCATAGAACAGATACTTTTCTATAAATCCTTTTCCTTCCGAACCATTCGGCTGAACGCATTTCGCCACACGGACAATGCAAAAGGTATTCCTTGTCATTTCATAGCACGAATGCACAGCGGCAGCGGCATTATCCGGACTCTATCGGGCGAGGAGCTTTATCTGCGTGCGGGAGATATATTTTATCTGCCTATGGGACTTCAATATCACTCATATTGGAAGACAGACGAAACGGAAGATCGATCGGTTTCTTGGGAATCCTACGGTTTTACGCAGTTACCAATCCCCAATGAAATACGGTATGCTATGCAAAAAATATATCCTTCTGTTGAAGCGGTTCGATGGCTGGACTGTCTGGAACGGGATCAGACGGTTTCTCCGGCTTCGGTGGGGTATTTGTATCTTTTTTTATCTATGGTGCTCCCTGATTTCCGCATTGCCGAATCCGATCCAAAGGCAGCTTTGCTCCAAACGGCTTTTCACTATATCCAAAGCCACGAAAACTTTACCGTACCGGAGCTGGCACGTGCTTGCGGCATAAGTGAGTCGGGGATGTATGCACTCTTTCGCAGTTACGCCGACACAACCCCCATTGAGGTCAAGCACCGCTTGATTGCGGAGCGTGCCGTTACTCTGTTGACCACCACGGACCTGACGGTGGAAACGATCGCCTCAACGCTTGGGCTTTGCTCCTCCGCTTATCTGCGCAAGATACTCAAAAAACAAACGGGACGGGCACCCTTACAAATCCGTAAAGATGCCAAATACATCTGACATCCTTTGATAACGTTTGTTTGGCATACAAATGAAAATGCCCCAGGGTCGTATTGAAATATGGATTGGACTGCTGTCAAAAGAAAACGGAGCTTTTCCCCAAAAATGCTTGGAGACATTTTACTTTTTTCTCGGCAACTTGAAAAGCGATCTCTTTTATGATATAATATTGAACAGAAAAACACCGCTTCCCGATACGGTAAAAATTTGAACGATTGACGTGAGGCTGCTTTATGGAACAGACGATTTATCATACCTTCGTGCGCCTGCTCAAGCAGGAATTGGTTCCCGCGATGGGATGTACCGAGCCGATTGCCGTGGCGTACGCGGCGGCCGCCGCCGCACGCGAGCTTGACACTCTGCCGGAAACGGTGGATATTTGCGTCAGCGCGAATATCATCAAAAACGTGAAGAGCGTGATCGTGCCAAACACGGGCGGGCTTCACGGCCTTGAGGCGGCCGCGGCAGCCGGTATCGTTGCAGGGGATCCGGAGAAGCAGCTGCTCGTCATCAGCAGTATCACCCCCGAGCAGCAAAAGCAAATCACAGACTATCTGCAAAGCGCCTCCTTCACGGTACGCGAATCGGATTCCGGCGCATTGTTTGATATTATGATCACACTCTCGGGCAGCGGACATCGTTCAGCCTGCCGCATTGCGGAAAGCCACACCAATATCGTGTGCATTGAGCGGGACGGTGAGGCGGTCTATCACCGTCATCCCCAAAAGACCGCCGACACCTCTGCGGCCGACAAGGCACTGCTCTCCGTCGAGCGCATCGTGGAGTTTGCCGACGAGCTACAAATTGCCGACGTCAAAGAAATCTTCGATCGGCAGATCACCTGCAATATGGAGATCGCGGAAGAGGGTCTGCGCGGCAGATACGGTGCCCGGATCGGACAGGTTCTTCTGCGCACGCGGGAAAACGATACGGTAACCCGCGCCAAAGCCTATGCCGCGGCAGCATCGGACGCCCGTATGGGCGGATGCGAAAAGCCGGTTGTGATCAATTCCGGCTCCGGCAACCAGGGCATTACCGCGTCGGTCCCCGTCGTGATCTACGCGCGCGAAATCGGCGCGTCCGATGAGCAGCTGTACCGCGCCCTGGCCGTGTCAAATCTGGTAACGATCCACCTCAAAAACGGCATCGGTCCCCTCAGCGCTTATTGCGGTGTGATCAGCGCAGGGTGCGGTGCGGCAGCTGGCGTGACCTACCTGTATGGCGGCAAGTTTCGGGAGATTGCCCACACGATCGTCAATGCACTTGCAATCAATTCGGGCGTAATCTGCGACGGTGCAAAAGCCAGCTGTGCCGCCAAGATCGCATCTGCCGTAGAAGCCGGTATTCTCGGTATGCAGATGTTCGGTCAGGGAAGTCAGTTCTATGACGGTGACGGCATCGTCAGCAAGGGCGTGGAAAACACCATTCGCAACGTCAGCCGCCTGGCCGTAGACGGCATGCGCAAAACCGACGCGGAGATTATCAAAATCATGCTGTCATAAGGCATACGGGCCATATTGTCCCGATGCGCGGGCAGACCTTGTTTCACGAGCTGTTTTGCGGAAAATATTGGCCCCATGAAGCGGATCGCCGAACGGTACCAAACGCATTTCCCCCACCCAAACGGTCGATTCTTCCGCATATCGGCTTCATCAAGAAAAAGGAGACAGGCTATGCTTTATTCCTTGCCGCCGCTTGCGGGGGAAGCGATCAGGTTATCTCACTTTCCCACAAAGCATCAGGCTTTTATTTTCCGGGCGTATGAGCTTGTTCCGATCGGAAAAATCGCCCAAATTTTAAATACGTCACCGAAAAATGTTCGACGCGCCGCAGCCGATATGGGGTTGCCGGATACCGAACCGGGAAATATCTGGAGAAAAAAAGGATACATTACAATCATTCGCCGTATGTGGCACATTTTGCCCTACGAACAGCTTCTTGCCCTGCTTGATCTCGATGAGCAGGCTTTGGCCGCGCTCATGATAGAAGAGGATTTTTTGGGTATCAAACTGTCGGAGAAACCAATCTGTTCTCCCGTCACGTGGAGAGAGTTGACGGCGGAGGAAAGGCAACAAACGGAAAAAATCAAAAAAATGATGGATTCTCTCGACTTTTCGGGGAAAAAGCCGTTTGCCTTTACCTATTCCGTGCCACACATTACGTTTGCGGGGGAAGAACGGATCAAAACCCGAATGATCTACGCCTTCTCCGGCCTGTATCAGCACGCTTTTGATATGGACAGCCGGGAATTTTTGCCCGACGAACAGCTCGAGGCATATCAGGCGCTGGGTATCAACGGCATCTGGACGCAGGGAATTCTTTCCCAGCTGGCCGATTTCCCCTTCGATCCAACCGTATCAGCGGGATACGAAAAACGCTTGAACCGCATGAGGGCACTAACCGAACGGCTTGACCGATACGGCATCAAGCTTTATCTTTATCTCAACGAGCCCCGCTCTATGCCGCTCGATTTTTTTGAGACGCATCCCGATATCCGCGGGCAGGTCAGAAAAAATACCGCCTGCCTTTGTACGTCTGCCGAACCGGTTCGGGCGTACCTGCGGGACGCGCTGGAGTCTGTCTGCCGCGCCGTCCCGCTGATCGGCGGCTTTTTCACCATCACACGCTCTGAGAACCGAACCAACTGCTATTCCCATACCGTGGACGACTGCAATTGCCCGCGGTGCGGTAAGCGGGACATTGGAGAGGTAATTGCCGAGGTGATCGGATGCTTCAGAGATGGGATTCGCCGCGTCAGTGACGAAATCAAACTTTTTGCATGGAGCTGGCGATGGGACGAATACAGCGAGGAGATTATCCGTCGTCTGCCCAAGGACGTCATTCTCCTCTCCCAGAGTGAGCTGGATATTCCGTTTGCAATCGGTGGGGTAGAGGGACGGGTTATTGACTACTCAATGAGCATCCCGGGCCCGGGAAAACACGCCCTCCGCGAATGGGCGCTCGCACGCGAATGCGGACTTGAAACAGGGGCAAAGGTACAGATCAATACGACCTGGGAAGCGTCGACTGTCCCCGCACTTCCTCTCTCTCCCTCCATTGAAGCCCATATGCGGGCACTGACCGACGAGGGTGTTCGTCACCTGCTCTTAAGCTGGACACTCGGCGGATATCCCTGCCGCAATATTGCTGCCGCTGCAAAATATTTTTATGCACAAACCACAATCAGAGAAACGAATTCTTCGGCAAGTGAGGCCGAAAAAATCTTTGTCGAAGCCTTCCGGGAATTCCCCTTCCACATCACCGTCCTATACCTTGGTCCACAGAACGCAGGTCCCGCCAATCTCCTCTATGAAGAACCGACCGGATATCGGGCGACCATGACCTGCTTTCCTTACGACGATCTTGAACATTGGCGGGCAATTTATCCCGTTGACGTCTTCGAGCGCCAGTTTGCTCTGCTCTGTCAAAGGTGGGAAATCGGTTTAGGAATGCTTGACGAGGCAGATCACAGCGAAACTGCGGTGATGGCAAGAGCGGCATATTGCCTGTTCCGCTCCTCCCTGAATCAGATTCGCTTCATCCGCGCAAGAGATGAGGGCCGCACAGCCGATGCATCGAATGCGGCACGTGATGAACTGCAGACCGCCCAAACGATGCTTGCACTGATGAATGAAAACGCTGCAATCGGCTATGAAGCGGCAAACCACTACTATTTCACCAAAGGTCAACTTGCAGAAAAGATAATCAACTGTCATTCCATCATCGAGCATCTTCGGGAAAAGCAAAAAGATAATTGACAAGCAAGGAAATTCGTGATATAATAATTTGGTAATGGCGTTTGAGCAAGAACCAGTAGCCGAGCGTTCGGGCAGCAGAGAGTTGTCGGAGGTGCAAGACAATAGTCCGGATTCGGTGAATTCCTCTTGCGAGCTGCAGATTGAAAGTCTCCTTCGGGTTGACGATTAGGTTCTGCCGGTTGTGACCGTTATCGCACGGGGGTGTGTCTGCACCCAACGAGGCTTTGGCCGCGAGGCTGAAGCAAAGCAGAGTGGTACCACGATTTGATATCGTCCCTGCGTTTCCCATGGGAAACGCAGGGTTTTTATTTTTACCAAGGGAATTTTAAAGTAAATCATACAACGAGGAAAAAGAAATGAAAGAAAAATTAGACGCATTACTGAGGGAAGGCTCCGCGAAAATTGAAGCCGCGCAGTCTGAGGCCGAGCTGCAGGAGGTCAAGAGCGCACTTCTTGGCAAGCAGGGCAGCATTACCGAGCTTCTCAAGGAAATTCCCAAGCTCGACGTTTCGCTTCGCCCCGAAATGGGCAAGGCAGTCAATCAGGTCAAGGCACTCCTGACCGAGCAGATTGAAGGCAGACGCGAGGCACTGAAGCTCAAGGCATCCGAAATCTCCCCCGATTTCGACTGCACCATCCCCGGCACCGAGCCCCGAATCGGCGGTCTGCACCCCATTACGCAGATGTGCTACGACCTCAACGACGCATTCCGCTCCATGGGCTTCGAGGTCTTCTCGGGTCCCGAGATCACAAGCGAATACTATGCCTTCGACAACCTCAACTTCCCGCCTAACCACCCCGCCCGCGAGAGCATGGATACCTATTGGCTGGAGGGACACGATTCGGGTGAGGCCAACGACAAGCTCTGTCTCCGTCCCCATCTGACCGGCGACAGCGTCCGCTATATGCAGACCCATAAGCCGCCCTATCGCTTCGTTTATCCCGGTCACGTTTACCGTAACGAAACCACCGACGCCCGCCACGAGCGCGCGTTCTTCCAGTACGAGGCGCTGATCGTGGATAAGGACTTCACCTATACTGCAGGCAAGGTTATGATCAAGAGCATCCTCTCGAAGGTGTTCGGTCAGGACGTTCCGGTCAGAATGCGCGCCGGCTTCTTCCCCTTCGTTGAGCCCGGCTTTGAAATCGACATGGGCTGCCTCGTTTGCGGCGGCCGCGGCTGCTCGGTCTGCAAGCACGTGGGCTGGATTGAGATTATGCCCGGCGGCACACCCCATCCGAACGTGCTCCGCGCGGCAGGCGTTGACCCCGATGAATATACCGGCTTCTACGTCAACATCGGTCTCGACAGACTGGTTATGATGCGCTACGGTGTGGATGACGTGCGTCTGTTCCACGGAACCGACCTCAGATTCCTGAGCCAGTTCCGCTAAAGGAGGAAAATCAAGATGAAATTATCGCTGAATTGGATAAAGGATTACGTTAAGCTGCCCGAGGATATGGACCTCAAGCAGTTGGCTTACGACCTGACCATGTCTACCGTTGAGGTAGAGGACGTTTACGATCTCGGCCGTCAATTTGACGGTATCGTGATCGGCGTAATCAAGGAGGTACTGCCCCACCCCAATGCGGACAAGCTCCGCGTATGCCGGGTAGATATCGGCGCAGAGGAGATCAAGGAGATCGTCTGCGGCGGCAGCAATCTCGAGGCCGGCATGAAGGTCGTCGTTGCCTGCCCCGGCGCTATGGTGCGCTGGCACGGCGAGGGTGAACCGGTTGAAATCAAGAATACCAAGCTGCGCGGCGTTGCCAGCTTCGGTATGATCTGTGCCTCGGTTGAGGTGGGTCTTGCCGACCTCTTCCCTGCCGAGGAGGAGCACATGATCATGGATCTCTCTCATCTTGACGCAGAGGCAGGCACTCCCCTCGCCCGTGCGCTTGGCCTTGAGGATATGATCCTTGAGATCGACAACAAGTCGATGACCAACCGTCCCGACCTCTGGGGTCACTACGGAATCGCCCGCGAGCTGGCTGCTCTTTACGACCTGCCGCTTGCCGAGTTTACCCCCTACCTCCCCGAAACCGACACCGTATACGACGTTCGTATTCTGGACACCGAAAGATGCCCCCGCTATATCGGCGCGCGCATCGAAGGCCTCGGCGTAAAGCCCTCTCCCTTCGAGATGCAGAGCCGCATCTGGCGCGTCGGTATGCGCCCCATCAACGCGCTGGTTGACGTGACCAACTACGTCATGCTGGCCCTGGGGCAGCCCACGCACGTCTTCGACTCCAACCATATCGTGGAGCATATTGAGGTTCGCCGTGCGGCAGAGGGAGAAAGCCTTCGTCTGCTCAACGACAAGGAGCTTGCGCTGAGCACCGACGATCTGGTTATCGCTGACGCCGAGGGCGCCGTTGCACTTGCAGGCGTTATGGGCGGTGCGAAGGACTCGGTTCTTCCCGAGACCGACAGCGTAATTCTTGAGGTGGCAAATTTCGATTCCCGCGGCGTGCGCAGAACGGCACTTCGTTACGATAACCGCACCGAAGCCTCCTCGCGCTACGAGAAGGCAATCGATCCCGAGCGCTGCGATCTGGCCCTCAGCATGGCCATGCAGCTCTTTGCTTCCCTATACCCCGAGATGAAGGTCACTGCCTTCAACGATCAGTATCCCACGAAGCTGGTCAAGAAGGAAATCGACGTCGACTTCGACTGGCTGGACAGACGGCTGGGTAAGCGGATTCCGCAGGAGATCATTGCAAAGAAGCTTGGCATCATGGGCTATGAGGTCAGCTTTACCGAGACGGGTATGCACATCGTGGTGCCCACCTGGCGCTCCACCGGTGACGTCTCCATCAAGGCGGACATCATGGAAGAGGTCGCCCGTATGTACGGTTATGAAAATTTCGAGCCGACCCCCATTACCACCAGCTTTGAGGGTGCGGTCAATCAGCTGGACAAGGATCTCGTGCGCAGAATCAAGGAGTATCTTGCATTCCGCTGCAATATGCAGGAGATCTTCACCTACCCCTGGATGAGCGACGAGTTCGTCCATGCCCTGATGCCCTCAACCGACGGCATTCTCGCCCTCGCAACCCCGCCCTCGCCGAGCGAGAAATATATCCGCTGCTCGCTGCTCCCCAACATCTGCCGCGCGATCGTCAAGAACGAACGCAACTTTGGCGAGTTCGACATCTTCGAGGAGGCGCAGGTATTCCTCGACCGCGATTACACCGCGGATTATCCGGGCGAGTCACTCCCCTGCCAGAAGAAGCATCTGGGCTGTGCATTCGTCGGCGCATCGGATGATATTTCTTCCCTCTTCAGACGGGCAAAGGGTGTGATCGGTGCAATGCCCCGCTACACGCACATGGAAGCCTTTACCTTTGAGAAGAAGGAAAAGCCCTATTGGGCAGACGAAACGGTATGGCTTAACATCTGCCTGGGCGGCCAAAAGATCGGCGACCTTGCCCTGCTCTCCAAGAAGAACGCGCTTGCCTGCGGCATCAAGGTGCTCTCGGCTGTCCTCGTCGAGATTGACATGGATGCGCTGGTTCCCTTCAAATCGAGAACCAACCGCTTCGTACGGATGCCCGAATTCCCCATGAACGACTATGACCTTTCCTTCCTCGTTGACGCGATGGTCAAGTGGGACGACATCTATACCTGCGTCATGGCCAAGAAGAACGAGCTTCTGCGTGACGTCCGATTCGTTGACGAATACAAGGGCAAGCAGATTCCCGCCGGCAAGAAATCGGTCACCGTCCGCCTTGTCATCGGCTCGGGTGAGAAGACCCTCACAAGCGCCGAAATCGAGCAGGTTGCCAACAGCGTAATCAAAAAGCTGACCAAAAACGTCGGTGCCGAAATCCGCAGTATGTAAGCGGGTATCACGTCACGAAAGCAAAAATATTGTATTTTCCCAATCAAGGGGCTGTTGCCTTGGCAACGGCCTCTTGATTTTCTCTCTCAAAAGGATATAATATATACAAGGACATATCGACGGCTGTTGCCCATTCTCGCGGCCGAAAAAAGAACGGAGACTTTACACTGTATGAAATATACCGGATATTCCGAATACCTTCACCTGCACGGAGAAGATTTCTTTACGATGGTTTTATCGCCGAAAAAGGAAGGAAAATTTCCTGCGGTCATCTGCCGTTCCCCGTATGTGAGCACAGCGAAAGATGAATCGGAAGAAATCCTCGTACGGGAAGCCTTGGATACGTTTGATATATGGCTTCAGCGCGGATATACCGTCGTATACCAGCATTGCAGAGGCCGTGGGAAGAGCTCGGGCTCCTTCATTCCCTATATCCACGAGCGCGAGGACGGCCTTGCCCTGAGGCGGTGGGTACGGGAGCAGCCCTTCTATAACGGTGAGATTTTTCTTTGGGGCTCAAGCTACACCGCATCGCTTCACTATGCAACCGCCCCGTTCGAGGAGGATATCAAAGGCGCGGTTTTTGAAGTGCAGGACAGCGACAGATATCGGCTTTGGTATCGAAACGGACAGATGCGCAAGGGGCACGCGAACTGGCACTTTAACCTCTATAAAAGCAAGTGCGGATTAAATAAGTGCTTCAATATCCACTCCTTTTCACAGCTTCCGCTCAAATCGCTCTCAGAAACTGCCCTCGGGGAGCGAGCAGAGGATTTTGAGCAAATGCTCACGGCGCAATCCCCCACGGATGCATTCTGGAATACCCGCCCCGGCGGATGTGACACCAAAGGGGTCACTGACCTTGCCGGCATTCCCATCCTGCTCACGACGGGCTACAATGATTTTTACGTTGGCGGTATATTTGATATGTGGAGCCGGATGTGCGAGGCGACAAAGAAAAACTGTGCCCTGCTTGTTTCACCTTATGATCACGGCGACCGTTACCGTACCGACAGCGGTCTTGCCTTCCCCGGAGCGAGCCGAAGTGAACGGTTTGGCCGGGCCTATCCGATTGATTGGTTCGATCATATCCGCAAGGGAACGCCTCTTCCCTACCCCAAAGGCGTAATCACCTATTATCGAACCTTCGAGAACAAATGGGGGAGCGATTTCTCTTTTCCGCCAACCGAAGCGGTAAAAATTCCGCTCGGCAGCGATATCCGCACGTTCTGCTACGATCCGCTTCATCCCCCGGCTTTTTCGGGTGAGGGAAGCTTTGCCGAGGCACGCTCCTACGAAACCGATACCCTCACCCTGCATACCCCTCCTTTTCCGGAGGACATATTTATCAAGGGTAAAATGCGCGCCGTACTGACCGTCGAATCAGATTGCCCCGACTCCTCATTTTATATGCGTATTAGTATCCGAAAAGCGGTGGGAACCTATGTTCTCAGACACGATATCCTTTCACTCGACTGCGCGCTCGGCGATTACAAGCCAAACACGCAGGCTGAGGTGGAATTCTGTTTTGATGAATACGCTTTTCTGATACAAAAAGGAGAGCACCTGCAAATTGACATTGCGGGAACGGATGACAATACCTATGTCTGCCATACCAACAGAAAAGGAAATTATTATGCCCAAACCGGAGCGGACACGGCGATCAATAAGGTGTATCTTGCACGCTCCAGCCTCATTCTTCCCGTGGAGAAATCACAAAAATAAAAAGCTCTGCCCAAAGGCGGAGCCCCGTCAACGCAACGCAAGGGGGCTGTCATTTTGACAGCCACATCTTGTTTTTGCATCGTTTGTATATTTCATCGAATACTCCCATGCACTATCCATTCCCCTCACAACGCAATTCGTTTCTTCGAAAGGATGCTGAAAGATAAAAGTACTCAAATTACACGGTCGGAATATCGCTCCTGCTCTTGCGTTTTTATATGCCGGGGAAAAACTCTTGAAAAAGAGAATAATTCATGTTACAATATTATTTAGATTCACCGATATTATGCAAAGTACCTCTTTTAGACGGTAATTCAAAATGGATGGAGAAAATATGGAAGCCTACGAAGGAAAAGAAGCGTATATATTTATCAGTTACGCACACAAAGACAGCGACCGGGTAATGCGGTTCGTGGCAGAATTAAAGAAATATTGCAACGTATGGTATGATTCGGGTATTCATGCCGGAAACGAATGGGCAGACAAAATTGCCGATAAGCTTTCCGGTTGTGCTCTGTTCCTTTTTTTCATCTCGGAAAATTCTCTGGCAAGCGATAATTGCAGAGACGAACTCGCCATGGCCAGAGACAGCGGAAAACCGTTTATCAATATCAGACTCTCGGATATTGCCTTTTCCGGCGGAATGCAGCTGAGATATGGCCGATATCAGTATTTTGATCTTTTCGCTTATTCGGATTATGAGATTGCTGCCAAAGAACTCTTGAAAAGTGAAAGTTTTTCTTCATTGCCAAGTAAGCATAATGTTCTCAAAAATCTGATTGCCCACACCAAAGCAATGATGGCAAATACCGAAGAGATGTCCCCCAACATCAACAGTGATAATGCAGATTTCTTTGTCAAATTCAGAATACAGGATTCTCCTGTCGAATTCGGAAGATATTTCGGGAGCCCTATTGTTTGGGAGATCAAAAAAATACACCGGGACCGTGCATATTTGGTTTCGAAAGAGATCCTTGAGGTAATGGCATTCGACCACGGCCGGAGTTCATATAGAGAAAGCGAAATCAGAAGCTGGCTGAACACCGCATTCCTTGAATCCGCTTTTGACGAAGAAGAGAAAAAGCTGCTCTGTTCCTCCGTATCGGAAGAGGAAGGGTGTACATCTGATCAGGTCAGTCTTTTAAGCAAGGGGCAGCTCATGACATTCTTTCCATCCAACGAAGACAGAATTAAGTCAGGCACTCCCCATACCGGAAGCAGCGGTCTACTGACCAACGCGTCCGGCGGAGGTTGGTGGTGGCTTTCATCGAGCGAGCCATCTTCCCCGGACTGCGTTCATCGGATTTACAGCAACGGAAGACTCGGATTTGATGACGACTTTGACAATACGGGCATCGGCGTCGTTCCGATGATTGCGATAAAAATAGATTAAGGAGAAAAATAATGATCAGTAAATTTGCCAAGAAGCAAACCAAATTCATCGCAAATAGAATTTTCACAGACCGTATTAATCCCTCCAAGGTTTTCTCTGACAGTATCTGCGCACTCTCTTCCAAGCCGCAAGAGATTATTGTCTACTATGGAAAGGGCGGAATTGGAAAAACCCGTCTTTTACAGCAGCTGATAAAAAATTCGGATCAAGTATATTCTTCTTCGAACAAATATTCCTTCCACAACATTTTCATGAGTTTTGATGCGCGCGAAGTCAACAACGAGATCGATATCATGATGAACCTGCGAAATAAGCTGCACGGAGACGGCGGCCTTTTTGACTACGCTGTAATCAATTATTGGGCGAAAGCAAAATTCACACTTGACGAAATCATGAACAAAAACACAACGCTCTCGCACAATATTCACCGCGTGCTTGAAGACGTCATTGCGCTGGGAAGTAGTGCTATGACGATCCCCGTATTCGTTCTGAACGAAACAAGGGATCTCATCCGGGATGATTTTCTCCAAAGCGAATACGGCGAGGTAATTGACGAAATACATACGCTGACTGAGGCCGAATTATTTGAACGTCTTCCCTTTTATTTGGGGCTTTGTTTTTCCTCCGCAGCACAAAAAGGCGATGTTCACGTGTTCTTCTTTGATGCTTACGAACGTCTGCAGAACGGCAGTCAGTCCGTGGAATGGTTCATGGAATTTCTTGCATCCTGTGAAATACTCAGAGCATGTATCGCCTCCAGGGATAAGCTGAGATGGAGTCTGGAAAATGACGGTTGGGATGACGTTCTGAACCAACACCTCCTCGATAATTTGTCGGACGAGGACAGCAGATGGTTTCTCGAACAGGTTCCGGTCGTCGGAGAAGATATCATTGCCAATATCGTCAAACATTCGGGCGGTGTCCCGCTTTTCCTTGATATGTCAGTCGATCTTTATCAGGACGATATGAACAATAACAGAACCCCTGATTTTTCCAAAATCAAGCACGGGGAAAAATTAATCGACAGGTACATGAATTATCTTGACAGTGACAGTACCTATGCAGTAAAAATTCTTTCTATCCCGGATTGCTTCAATACGGAATTGGCACTTTATCTTCTCGAGGCACGTTCCGTTCATATGAATGAGGAGCAACTGCAGGAATTATTTAAAAAATCCATCGTTCTTTCGGTTGATGCGGGGGAGGACATGTGGAAAATCGACAGAAGTGTTCGCATGCACCTGCGTGACCAAATGCCTAAGGAGAAGATTTCCGCTATTCTATCCGATATCCTCACCTATATCAAAGAAAAAAGTGATGCAAAAGCTTTTCTGTATTTCACCTCTGTTCTCAACACGGTAAAACGCGATCCCCAAAGCATCATCGGCCTAAATGAAGCGATCATTGAGCAAATCGATTATTATGGAAATTCAGGCTTTTGGCTTGAGTTAGATAAGATCCTTGCCGACTGCTCAGAGAGTGAAAACATCAATTTGCGTGCAATTTCCACCATGTCGAAAATCATTTATATAAGACGGGTAGGAAGCTTAAAGGATGAAGAAAGTTTTATTAGCGCACATCCTCTGGATGAAGAAACCCTGGGTAATTACTACTTCATGTACGCCTATCACAAAATTCAATGCAGGCACCTGCAGGGGTACTATGACGAGGCATTGGAAAAATATCGCCGTCTGCTTGATAAAATGAATCTGATCAGACAGGCGATTCCTCCGCACATCTATAATACGGTATGCATGAAATACGCTGATCTGCTTTTCCTGAAGGGGAAATTCACAGAATCTCTCGAAATCACGGAAGAACTGCTGAACGGAAGCAACCTCCCTCTCGTCGACCAGATTGAACTGATGCGGATCAAGGGGCACATTTTTAAATTCCAACGCAAGTTCGAGGAAGCCAAAATCATCTACCTTACCGCACTGAAACTGGCGCAGAAACAGAATCTTTCGGCCTATTTGGGCAAATTAATGACGAATATGGCCGAAGTGGAGGCATTTATCAATCCGCAGGAATCCGTATCCTGGTTTGAAAAATCCAGGCTGATCAATGAAAAAAACGGTAATCTGATTGAACTCGGTAAAGCCTATTCGGCTTGCGCTGTTGCTAATGCTTGTCTGATCAAACAAAGAGCGGAGGCCGGCTGCTCGAAGGACGCAGAAAAATATACTTATGACGCACTCGGCTTTGCCAACCAGGCAATTTCCCTTTCCAAGCAAGCGGGCTACCGCTCGGGAGAAGCGTTTGCATTGGTGGGTTTGGCATTGGCCCACAAAAACGGTGGCAATACACAGGAATATACCGTTGCTGTTAAGCGTTTGGAAACATTGCTTTCTGAGCTTAATGTATATACATATCTGCTTGATTTGGTCAAATAAAAGGAGAAAAAATGATACGGCTGGGTATTCTCGGAGCCGGAACGATTTTTCAAAGTTATGTTTCGGCGTTATCCCATCTTTCCGATCGATACAAACTTGTTTCCGTTTGTGATGCAGATACAGTGCCACTTCTCCATGCTAAAAAAAGCATAGTGGATGCCGGCACGTTTTCCCATGTGCAATACACTGCCTGCCTGACAGAGTTTCTCGCGCACGATATCGATACCGTCTTGATTGCAACGCCACCCGAAACGCACTTTTCTCTGGCATTGGATTGCCTCCGCAGAGGAAAAAACGTTTTAATGGAAAAGCCTGCCGTCCTTTCTCTTGAAGAACTGGAATTGCTCTATACACAGGCCGACAGAACTTCTTCCCTGCTCCACGTGGCGTATCACGCTTCCTTTGCAATTGACCTGCTTTGGTATATGGAGCAACGGGATGTATTGGCCGAACAATACGGACTCAAGCAAATATCGAAAATATATTGCGGATTCTACGATCCATATATTCAAAACGGGATTTTGCTTCACGGCAAGGAAAAACTGGCCGGAAGTTATATTGACAGCGGTGTCAATCAACTGAGTGTGTGTAACCGCCTGACAGATCTCAACGGTTTTCGCTGTATCAACCATCACATATTGCGAAGCAATGATATTGCAGTTGCTTCAAATTCCGTATTTTCAAACGGGAATATCACCTTGCATCTGGACACCGGATGGTCATATGACATCAATCGAAAATGGACTTTACTGCAGTTTGAAAACAGTGATTTGCAGCTTTTGCTTGACCATTCGAACCAAAGAGCCGTCCTTTGTCCGAAATTCGTGAGCGGCCGCGTCGAGGATTTTCTTCACGATAAAAAGGAAATTACACTTGACAAGGATAATATTCTTTTATTTGAGAATGTGTCCATGCCCCGCCTCAGCCGACATTATATGGGGGTATTTGTCGATTACGCGATTGCATGTATCAATCGGAATGTAAATAAAGTAAGCACGGAAAAAATCCATCGTCTCCTGCTCACAAGCAACACTTCTTCTTGAATATCTCCGTTTCATCACCCGCAGATGATCTCATCCGGCTCACCCGTGCGGCAGACGATATGCGTATACCGTTTTCCTCGTTTCGAGGGGTCGCAGAGAAAATACCGTTTGGCCGACTGCTCCATGACGGTACGGCGAAGCTCGGTTTCATCCTCCGACCAATCGCTGATTACCGTATCGTCAAAGCCCGCACTGGAGAAAAACATGGCGTCAAAATACCGCTTGCGTACCGTATCTGCAGCGGCCGGCCCAACGTAGGCCATGGATTGCGCAAACAGCTCACCACCCGTGCAGATCGCACGGACTCTCGCTTCGGCCAGGCGAATTGCCGTATCCACACCGTTGGTATAAACGGTCAGCCGATCGATATCGGCAAGGTACGGAATCATATACTGCACCGTCGTGGAGGCATCGATAAAAACGGTGCTGCCCGGCACGACTAAGGCTGCCGCTCGCTGAGCGGCTGCCTTTTTTTCGGCCTGATTGTGCTGACGGCGAATGATCTGCGGCGGACGAAGCGAAAGCAGAGATTCCGCACCGCCGTGGTGGCGGCGCAGCAGTCCCTGCTGCTCCAGCTTCTCCAGATCCCGACGGATGGTGGAGCGGCTCGTATAGGTTCTTTCGGCCAGTTCACCGATGCTGATGCTGCCTGCATCGTTGACTAAACGGAGAATTTCCTCATTCCGACTGTTTTTTGACATTGTTCCCCTCCACAAATTGCGCATTTGCGCAGATATTTGACGTTTTTTCTTTTCAAAAAGTGGAATTATACCATTATTTTGGCCATCTATTGCTTTTTTTGCGCGTTTGTACTATAATCATATCATAGATATATCGCTCCGTCAAGAGCACACGGAAGGAGAAAATATATGTATATTGAAGTTGCTGCACATCGCGGCAATGTGGCGTTATGTCCCGAGAACACAATGCCTGCCTATCGCTCCGCCTATGAAATCGGCGCGGATATGATTGAGGTAGATATGCACATGACCCGGGACGGCGAAATCGTAATGATCCATGACAGCGATCTTGCGCGAACCGCTGACGTTGCCGGAAAAATCCGCGAGCTGACGCTGGAGGAAATCCGCCGCGCTGACGTCGGCATTCAAAAGGGAGAGGAGTTCAAAGGGACTCGCGTCCCTACCCTTCGCGAATTCTGCGCGCTTGCTGCCGCAGAGAATCCGACCATGCAGTTCAACTTTGAATTCAAGGATTATTTCCGCGACGGAGAGGAATGGGCCAAGGCATCTGCCGACCGCGCCATTGCCATCATTGACAGTTACGGCCTGTGGGAGAGAAGCATCGTCAACAGCTTTGACGGCGCACTGCTTGCCTACATTGAGGAAAAATATGACGGCCGTTTCCGCCTGCACGGCTTCTATCCCTACAACATACTCGGCGAGGTTCTCCCGAACAAGCTGTACTGTGCCTGCCTCTGGAAGCCCCGAAACCCCGACGGTACGCCCACCTTTACGGGCGTGGTTAACCCGAAGGAGCATTTTGACGCACTTCTGGCAGAGGGAGTCCGCCCTTGGGTCGGCGCCTCCATCCGCACCATCGAGGACATGACCCGCGCGGCTGAGCTCGGAGCTGAGCTGATTACCTCAAACGAACCTGCTTATATGATTGCAGAACTGGAAAAAGCCGGTCTGCGCACAAAGGAGTAACATCATGATTAAAGTTTTTGCATTTGACCTGGACGGTACCCTCACCCAGCACAAAACACCGCTGGACGCGAAAAACCGCGCAATTCTCGAAAAGCTCGCCGAGCGCTATACGCTGCTTATGGTCGGCGCGGGCGCCTGCACGCGCATCCACAAGCAGATGGGCGGTTTTCCCGTGGAAATCATCGGCAATTACGGTATGCAGTACGCAAAATACGCCGACGGCACACTGACGCTCGTCCGCGATGACACCCGTCCCTGCGACAGAGCAGCAGTGGAGGAAAAGGTTACGGCAATCCGCGAAAAGTACGGCTTTACCGACTATGCCGGCGATAACGTGGAATACCATGCATCCGGCTGTCTGACCTTCCCCATTCTCGGCACTGCCGCCGCACAGGCAGATAAGCTTGCCTTTGACCCTGACAGAAAGAAGCGCCGCGCCTTCTACGGCGAGGTGTGCGAGCTCTTCTCCGACTATAACGTCTTTGTCGGCGGATCCTCTTCCTTCGATCTTGCCCCCAAGCCCTTCAACAAGTATTACGCACTTGATCTCTGGTGCCGTGAAAACGGCTTTGATCACAGCGAAATCGCCTACGTGGGTGACGACTATGGCGTCGGCGGCAATGACGAAAGCGTCTATCACTCCGATTTCCGCTTTATCTGCACCGACGACTATACCCGTCTTGACGAGGTGCTTGCTCCCTGGCTGGATGATTCGGTACCTGATATTGCAGGACTGCTCGGCACAAAGGAGGACTGCACCTGCGGAAAGGTACATACCTGCGATATCGCACAGGTTGTCATTCGCCGCGGTGCACTGAATGAACTCCCCGCCATGACGGCCGATTACCGCCACATTCTCCTGGTCTGCGACGAAAATACCCGTCGGGTCTGCGGAGACCGCGTAGATGAGCTGCTCGGGGACAGAATTGATTCCCGTCTGACCTACAGCGGCGACGGCTTCGTCGTTCCGAATGAAGAGGCTGTCGCACGGATGGATGCCTGCGTCACTCCCGAAACCGATCTTATTCTCGGCGTCGGCTCGGGCGTCATTAACGACCTCTGCAAATACGTCAGCTTCGAGCACAAGCTTCCCTATTATATCGTGGCAACCGCTCCCTCCATGGACGGTTATGCATCCAAGGGTGCCGCCATGCTCTTCAACAGCATGAAAATCACCACCAATGCAGCCGTTCCCGCCGCCATCATTGCCGATACCGCCGTAATCAAGGACGCCCCTATCGAAATGCTCCGCGCCGGATACGGCGATATCATCGGCAAATACAGCTGTCTCAACGACTGGCGCCTCAGCCGCGCCGTCAACGGCGAGCCGCTGTGCGATTTCATCTATAACCTCACCTATGACACCGTAGCGTCGGTTGCCGATATGGGCCGTGCAATCGCCGCACGCGATGAGGACAGCATCGCTGCTTTGATGCGTGCGCTGGTCATCGTCGGCATCGCTATGGCGTATATGGGCAACTCCCGCCCCGCATCGGGCAGTGAGCATCATCTCTCGCACTATTTTGAGGTCACGGGCCTTCTGCGCGACGAGCCCTACTTCTGCCACGGCATCGACGTTGCTTACTCCACCTACGTCACGGCAAAGATTCGCCGCGAGCTGCTTGCCATCGACACCCCCGAAGCCAAGCCCTTCAACGTGACTGAATGGGAGGAAAATATCCGCCGCGTCTACGCCACTGCGGAGAATAGCACTGCCGCTGACGGCATCATTGCCCTGCAGAACAAGCTTGGCTGGATTTACGAGGATAAGCTTCCCGTTTACCGTGAAAAATGGGCAGAAATCCGTGAAATTCTCGCCGATTCCCCCACACCGGAGCAGGTTCTCAGTATGCTTACCGACGTTGGCCTGGATATGGACGAATTCGAAAAAATGTATTCGCCGCAAAAGCTGCAGGACGCTCTGCACTATGCAAAGGATCTCAAGGACCGCTATTCGGTGCTTTGGATGTACGAGCAGGTGAAGTAAAAATATGCTATCAAACCAAAGGAGTACGGGCATTTTGCCCGTACTCCTTTGCCGTATACCTTTCCCTTGTCCACATCAAAAATGCAATAGATGATGCAATACGATCCTTGTTGCCGATACAAACGTAGCACGCAGTTACCCTTCTTCGGCGGAGAGGCTTACTAATGCGTCATGTATGTGATGTCAACAAAGGCATACTTTTATTTCCGGCGGGAACGTGACGCACAATTAGCCTTCCCCAGCAAAGATGGGCGCAAGCGCCACGAGATTGCAAGCAATCTCGGAGGTGGCACGGCGAAGCCGTGACGGATGAGGAGATCAACGTGGTATACATACGATCTCTATGATTTTGTTTTGCATAGACTCTTTCGTTTGTTGCTTTTGT
>JAZODX010000128.1:0-7161 GCA_045597265.1 Eubacteriales bacterium
GTATACGCCTGATTCCTACGGCGCTCCCGCATATTCGTCGGGTGCCGCCGCAGCACCGAAATTCGAAGAAATTTCGGGCGACGACGATCTGCCGTTTTAACAAATTCGAACAGGAGGTATGACAAAAATGGATAGAACCGAAAACACTCAGCGTCCCGTACGCACCAACAAGAGAAGAAAGAAGGTCTGCACCTTCTGCGCAGAGAAGATCGAGTACATCGATTACAAGGATTCCGCTCGCCTCAGCAAGTTCATCAGTGAGCGCGGCAAGATTCTTCCCCGCCGTATTTCCGGCACCTGCGCAAAGCATCAGCGCGAGCTGACGATCGCCATCAAGCGCGCCCGTCACGTTGCTCTGCTGCCCTATATCTGCGACTAATCAATGAAAAAAAAACTGCGTGTCCGACGGACACGCAGTTTTTTACTTTACAGCGGCTGGTTGAAGAAATGTACAAGCGCATACTGCCAGAAAACGGAGAAAGCAACCGCAAACAGGAAGGGGACGGCAAACACGCGCAGAAAATTGATCACAATCCGCTTAACGTAAAGGTAATTCGTCTCGCGCAGCTTCGGGAGGCCCTCAACGTCCCCCGTTTTGCGTGCAAGATTCTCCACGCAGGCAGTATTCAATTCGAAAATCGAAATGATGCAAAGCAGCGTCATCATCACGCCCGGCATAATCGTCGGGATTTCCATGAAAATATCAATAATGAAGATTGCCGCATGGCAAACCGCATGGAAGAGCACCGAAAAGGGTGTAACCGAAACGTTTCCGGGGGTCATTCGGGCAGCGGCGCCAAAGATGGCCGAAAGCACGATGATGGCAAAAACGAACCAGGGTGCAGCCGCTTCGGCCTGATAGTATTGATTTTCCGCAATGGAGAGCCTCTTGAGCTCATTGTCCACAAGAGGTACGGCCAACGATGCCGGGATCACGGCAAGCAACGCAGGAAGGATAAGAAAACGCTTTTTGACGAAGCGCTTTTCTTCCCCCCCCACACCGTCGTCCACATAAAAAGCAGTACGCGGATAAGCAAAAATTTTCTCCTGCAGATACATCAGCGCATAACCGACGAAAAAGAAAGCTACGGCAAGCACGGGAGAGAGATAGCGGCCAAGCAAACCGACCGCACGGAACATCAGCGTATAGACGGCACTGACCAGAAGCGCAAGCGGAACCAGAATGGAAGCAGCCCAATGAATGCGATATGTACGTTTATCCTGCATAATATCCCCCTTATTCCTCGGTCGTGCGCACGCGCAGACGGGCGGCAACCCGGCCGCGTTCATCCACGTTATTGGCAACGATCGTACCGGTGATACCGTAGGCGATCAACTCGGGCGCCTCAATCGCGGCTTTCCCCTCACGGTCGGCAATCACGGTATGAGAGAAGGTCAGTGTTTCATGTGGGCCGATGGAGCAAAGATGGGAGCGGTGGCGGGGAAGCTCACCTTCCTTGCCCGCAAACACCAATTCCTCAGGCAAATCAATATCCACGCGAAGAAGAGGAACGGCAAAGGATTTATCGTTGGTTACGGTCACCGTCATTGCAAAGGACTCCCCCGGCTTGGCAAAGGCCGCCGAAAGCTTCATCTCAGAGGTGAGCCGCGTCATCATTCGTTGCTCCGGACGGCGAATCCAAACCGCGAATGTAATGGCTAAGGCCAACGCAAGGGCCAGTACGACCATAGAAAAACCTCTTTTCTTTATCTGTTTGTTTGATTATATCATACAGTCATATGATTGTCAATAACTTTTTAAAGAAAATCCCGCACAAACCAAATTTTTTCTCTCTCGAGCGCAACCTCTCGCCCGCGCAGATAGGCAAGCGGACCGCCGTCATCAGTGAAATTAAATCGGACGCGGTAAGCGTACAGCGCCTGATACTTATATCCACGCCGTTTCTCCTCCCGATTAACGCCGTATTTGCCGTCACCGAGCAGGGGATGCCCGATATGCGCAAGGTGTGCACGAATCTGATGCGTACGTCCGGTGAGCAGCTCTACCTCAAGCAGTGCGTCGCCATCCTTCTCCGTCAGCGTTCGATAGCGGGTAATGATTTCCTTTGCACCGGGACGGCGCTCGTCAGTCACACTGACGGTGTTTGCGGCGCTGTCCTTGATCAGCCAGCCGTGCAGAGTTGCGGAAGAGGCGCGGGGAACACCGTGAACGGCGCAGAGATAAAACTTCCCGATCTCCCCCTCACGGATTTTTTCATTCATCACGCGCAGGGCCTCGGCATTCTTGGCGGCCAGCACGAGTCCGCCCGTATTGCGGTCAATGCGGTTGCAGAGCGCAGGTGCAAAGGACTGCTCGGCATCGAGATCGTATTCCCCCTTCTGATGCAGATAGGCCTGGATATGGAGAATAAGGGTGTTCTCTCCCCCCTCATCATCCTGATGAACGAGCACACCCGGGCGCTTATTGAGCACCATGATATTCTCATCCTCATAGCAGATCTCCAGCTTCGGCTTAATTCGGGCAAGTGCACCGCGGTCATCCTCGGGCATACCGAAAAATTCGTCCCGAATAAAGAGCTGAAGCGTATCCCCCACTGCCAACTGCTCGTTCGGCGCGGTACGGGAACGGTTCCGCTTGATTTTTTTGGTACGAATATATTTATACATCAAAGACTGTGGCAAGCCGGGGAGTGCCTTGGAGAGAAATTTATCCAGGCGCTGTCCCGCATCGTTGCGGCCAATGGTCAACTCTCGCATCAATTCGTTTCCTTTCCGAACGGTTGAAGAAATTGAGCGGCATCTGCCGATGGCAAATGCCGCCCTCATAAAGTCAAAGCATTATTTTGTGCCGAAAATACGGTCGCCGGCGTCACCCAGACCCGGAACGATATACGCATGATCGTTGAGGCGTTCATCCAGGCTTGCCGTATAAATGTCAACGTCGGGATGATCTGCCTGTACCTTTGCCACACCCTCGGGGGCTGCAACCAGGCACATCATACGGATATTGCGGCAGCCTTTTTCCTTGAGCATACGCAATGCGTCGGAGGCCGAGCCGCCGGTTGCCAGCATGGGATCAACCAGAATGCAGATGCGCTCCTCAATATCAAAGGGAAGCTTGCAGTAATATTCCACCGGGAGATGCGTTTCCGGATCGCGGTAAAGACCGATATGGCCTACCTTGGCAACCGGGATCAGATTCAGCAGACCGTCCACCATGCCGAGGCCCGCACGGAGGATCGGAATAATAGCCAGCTTTTTGCCCGCAATGGTCTTCGCCGTCATTTTACCGAGCGGAGTCTCGATCTCGATGTCCTCAAGCGGCAGGTCACGGGTAAGCTCGTACCCCATCAGCATGGCAACTTCATCAAGAAGCTCACGGAAATCCTTCGATCCGGTATTTTTATCGCGCATGATCGAAAGCTTATGGGCAATCAACGGGTGGTCAACAACATGCAGTTCGCTCATGGGAACTCTCCTTTTCGGGTTGTATTTTGTTCTCCTTTTGATATTATACCCCATAAAAATGCTTTTTTCAAGTCCAAAAGCAAAATTATCGCATGAAATTCACAGAATTTCTCTTTATTTTTGCGCCGATTCCTGTTAAAATAGAAAAAAGTAATTTCTGCAAAGGAGAGCCTATGTCTGCCACCGTCGGAATCTACACCCTGGGCTGTAAAGTAAACCAATACGAGAGTGAAGCCATTGCCGAGGCCTTGACGGCGTCCGGCTTTTCGGTCCGTGAGCCGAGCGAGACCTGCTCCATCTATATCATCAATACCTGCACCGTCACCGCCGAGAGCGACCGAAAAGCAAGGCAGTTCATCCGCCGTGCATTGTCGCAGAATCCTGCCGCACGTATTCTGGTTACGGGATGCTTTGCACAGGTCGCACCCGAGAGAATTGCTGCGATTGAGGGCGTGGACTATATCTGCGGAAACCGCGAAAAGCTTGCCGTGGTGAAGGCGGCCGACGCGCTCCTGGCACAGGGCTGCAAAAACGAACGTCCGACGATTGCCGTCTCTTCCTTAGACGGAGCCCCCTTTGAGGCCATGCAGATCACACGCTTCGGCCGCACCCGCGCCTACGTCAAAATCGAAGATGGCTGTGAATCGCGCTGTGCCTATTGTATCATTCCGGCCGCACGGGGAAAAATACGTTCAAAAGACCCTGCCGACGTCATCCGCGAGGTTCGTGCTCTTGCTGATTCGGGATGCCGCGAGGTCGTGCTGACCGGTATCGAGACCTCGGCCTACGGGCGTGATCTCGGCGGATACGGTCTTGCCGATCTCCTCACCGCGCTCGATCGGGAAACCGGCATCGGACGCATCCGTCTCGGCTCGCTCGATCCGTCGCTGATCCGTGACCGATTCGTCGAGCGAATTGCATCCCTCCCATCGCTTGCCCCGCATTTTCATCTCTCGCTCCAGAGCGGATCCGACCACGTGCTTCGCCTGATGCGTCGCCCTTATTCCGCAGAGATGGCACGCTCTGCCGTCTCCCGCCTGCGTGAAGCTTTTCCTATCCTTGGTCTTACCGCCGACGTCATCGTCGGCTTCCCGATGGAAACCGATGAAGACTTTACCGAAAGCATGGCCTTCCTCGAGGATGCGCGCTTCCTTGATGCGCACATCTTCGCTTATTCCCGCCGCCCCGGCACCGAGGCGGCCGATATGCCCGGCCAGATTCCCGAAGCTGTCAAAAAAGCACGGTCTGCTGCCCTGATCGCCGCACAGGCCAAGCTTCACCGCGAAATTCTTGACGAGGCCGTTGCCGACGGCAAACCCGTCCCCGTTCTCTTCGAAACGCAGGAAAACGGTATGGCACAGGGACACACACCTGCCTTTTATGAAATTCGCGTTCCTGCCGACCGGGATATCCGCGGAACCGAGCACCGGGTTCGCCCCATCGGGCACGACGGCCGCGTTCTGCTCGGCGAATTCGTGTACCCTATTTCCTAAACGCTGACGGAAAGGATCTACGTTATGCAATCCAATCTCTATTTTGTATCCCATAACCGCGCGGCCGCCGCAGAGCTTCTCCGCCGTCTGCACGCGCAGCCTGCGCTCACCGCTCTGCAGAGCATCTGCCCGGTTGAATGTATCTCCATCGAATCGGCATATCCTGCCGAAGCGCTGGTTCCTCTGCTTTCCCCGCTCGGAGAAGAGCTGCTGACCAATTTTCCTCTCCCCGAGGATGCCCGCGTTCTTCTGTACGCTATCCGCGAGGACGCGGATAGCGTTATGCTCCTGCGCGCCGCGGGGGTTGAAGCGTCCGCCGAGCGTCAGACCTACCTTCTTCTGTCCGGGCTTGACGAAGCCGCCTTCCGCGCGGCACGGGATACGCTCGCCCTCTTTGAGCGCCCCGCGCGGCAAAAAGCCCGTTCTCTGGCTGACGACGCTTTTGTCGGCTTTACCGAGCTTCCGCAGCAGCAGCTTGAGGAAAAGCTGCACGCGCTCGGTCTTGCTCTGCCCTCCGCCTGCATTTCAGCAATTGCCGACTACTTCCGCAAGCTGGGGCGCGATCCCTTTCCGGACGAAATCCTCGTCCTCAACGAGGCCTTACGCGCCGCAGAAACCGATCCCGAAGCCTGCGCACCGACCACCTTCACCACCGACGATCCCCGTCTGCACGCAGCCTATGCCGATCTGATGGAAAAGCGCCGTCTTCTTGCGCCCGATACTTCCGCCCCCGCCACGCTTGCAGAGCTTTCGACGCTTGCCTCCCGCTATCTCGCGGCACAAAGCCGCATCAGCCCGCCGGCATCGTACTGTGCGGTCGGCCGTCCCGAGAACGTTGCTCACGCGCTTGCCGCACACGGCGGAAGAGCAATCGGCGGCTTTGCCGACGCGGCGGATGAAGCTGCCATTCTTCTCTCGAGTACCCCCTTTCCCAACCGTCCGCTTACACCGAATGACCGCCTCGTTCTCGTCACGCCCGGCAAATCGCATTCGGAAGAACGGTTTACACAGGCGATTTCCTCCCTTTTCTCCTCCTCCGCCGCCACGCAGATTCGCCGCGGTATGCCGGTTCGTTCCGGCGAGCTGATCGGTGCGCTCGGCAAAATGCTCGGAGACACGGGACTCGGTCTTGCCCTTTCCTCTCCGCCCGTCGGTCTGACGATGACCGAATTTCTCTCCCCCTGTACAAACGGCGTCCTGCTTGCCTGCGCATCGACGGGCGGCACACGGATTCCGTCTCAGCTGCGTTCGCTTGGCCTGCAGTTCGCGCTTTTGGCGGAAGTGCAAAACAAAGCTGTAATTTCGGCAAAAAACGCCCCCGAGCGCTTTTATATTCCTGCCGCAATGTTAGCCCCCCGTCCCACCCTCTGCGCCGAAATATCCTCCCCCGCAACCCGTACGGAGCAGTCCACCGTCGATCCGATTCCCGCAATGCTTGCCTCTCTCGCCTCACCCGCAAATCGAGACTCGCTCGGTATCGACCCATTTTCCGCCTCGATTGCCTGCTATCCGAGCACGTCGGTCCGCTGCGGGGACAAGCGTCTCTGCGCGGCGTCGGTCGAACCGGGAGCAGATCCCTTCGGCGAGGTACGGGATTGCATTCTTTCCCTCATCACCCGTATGGCGGCACGCGGAATTCCCTATACCGGGATTACGCTGTCAGTACGCGCTGAGCTTCCGCTTGGGGACGCGCTCGCCAACGGGCGCGCCATCGCCGCTCTGCTTGCCCTTCACACCGTACAGGTGGAGCTTGGTCTTCCCGCCGAGCGTCCCGTTCTGCAAAAAGCGGAGACCCTCCGTGTCACCGTTGGCGTCTACGCCCCCGAGCAACCGTCCGTTCTCACCGCACCAAGGCCCAATACGCCGCTCTGGCTGATCGTGCCCCGCTCTACCGTGCCGCATTTAAACGGAGAGACCGCCCTGCTGCAGTTGCTTTCCCGCGCCGTTAAGCCGGACGCTGCCGCACCGATTCCCGTCGGTATGCTGACCCCCGCAGCGGCCGCTGCGCGCGAAACGGTACGCCACGCTATGACACTCAATCTCACGGCACCGCCCGAGGTGCTCAGCGGATACTTCCCCGGCGGTATTCTGCTCTCCGCTCCCACGCTCCCGCCCCTTCCGCAGGATACGGCGGCAATTGCGCTCGGCACCCTCCTCCCCTGGGACGGACGTGCCGTCGTATACGGAGAACAAGACGTATCGGCCGACCGACTCCTCGCCGCCGTGCGTGGAGATCTGC
>JAZODX010000129.1:0-2802 GCA_045597265.1 Eubacteriales bacterium
TACTGCCGCTTCTGGCATCACAGCCGCTCGCTCCGTTCCCTTTATCGCAGAATACTTGCCCGGCTTCACCGGATCCGGGGCGTCCGCTGAGCGGTATAACGGAAAATCTCTTATTACCCGACGAAAGGATATACTATGAACGAACAGACGATGAACGAAATGGTCGAAGTCGATATGATCGAGATTGACCTATTGGATCTGCTGAGACTGCTTTGGCAAAAGCTGTGGATTATTCTTTTGTGCATGGCGATGTGCGGTGCGCTTGCCTTCGGCGGTGCGTATCTCTCTATCGACCCGCAGTACACGGCCTCTGCCATGATGTACGTCAACAACAACTCGGTTTCGGTCGGCGGGAACACCTTTACCTTCAGCTCCTCTCAGCTTTCCGCAGCCAAGAGCCTGCTTGACGTTTACGTTATCATCCTCAAGTCCCGCACGACGCTGGAGGCTGCCATTGACCGTGCCGATCTGCCCTATTCCTACGGACAGCTGCGCTCCATCGTATCGGCCGGCTCTGTCAACGACACCGAAATTTTCACCATCACCGCAACCTGCGGCAATCCCGAGCATGCAGAGCTGATCGTAGACACGCTGGTGGAGATTTTGCCCGACCGTATCTCGGACATCGTGGACGGCAGCTCGGTGCGCGTGGTTGACCATGCTATCCGCCCCACCGGTCCGTCCTCGCCTTCCTATACGCGCTATGCGCTGATCGGAACGGTTGTCGGTGCGGTGCTCTCCTGCGCGCTGATCATCATTCAGGATCTGATGAACACGACGGTTCGCGACGAGGAATACCTCAAGCAGAGATACAACATCCCGATTCTGGCCGTCGTACCCGACGTCTACGGCGCATCCGGCAAGAAATACGGCTATAAATACGGCTACAAGTACGGTTATCATCATAAGTATAAATACGGTTACCAGAGAACCGGCTACTATCAGAGCGGATACGAAAAGAGTATGGAAAACGCAAGAACGGAAGACGGTGACAAGTGATGAGTTTCAAAAAGAAAGATAAAGCCGAAAAGGCAGAGGATAAGAAGAAAAAGGGCGACGCACACGCTGCCCCCACAAACGAGGAAATTTCCGCCACCATCGGCAAAAAGCGCTCCTTCGCCATGGCCGAGGCGCACAAGCGTCTGCGTACCAACGTGATGTTCAGCTTTGCCGATGAGAGTGAGTGCCACATCATCGGTGTAACGAGTGCAATGGCACACGAGGGTAAGAGTACCACCTCGATTAATCTGGCCTACGACCTGACCCAGGCCGGCAAAAAGACCCTTCTCATTGACGCAGATATGCGTCTTTCCCGCATTGCCGATTTCCTTGAGCTTAACCGCTCGCCGGGACTGAGCAATATGCTGGTCGGCAAGAATAACGGACAGCATCTGGTGCAGTATTCGGCGGTGCAGGACGGCCTTGCCGTCATTACCTGCGGCGATATCCCGCCCAACCCCACCGAGCTGCTTTCCTCAAAGCGCTTTGCGCTGATGCTTGATGTGCTGAAAAAGGTGTATGAGTACATCATCATTGACCTTCCCCCCGTTGCGGAGGTGTCGGATGCGCTGATCGTTTCCAAGCTGACGGACGGCATGATCGTGGTCGTCCGCCAGGAGTTCGTCGACAAGCGTCTGCTTGACGATACCATCCATCAGCTGCACCTGAGCAATGCGCGCATTATCGGTATGGTACTGACCTGTGCGCAGTATAAGACCAAGTACGGAAAGTACAAATACAAGAAAAACTACGGCAAAAAATACGGCTATTCCAAGCATTACGGTTATCATTACGGCACGCACTACGGTGCATATCACAGCCGCTCGCCCTACAGCCGCTCCTACTACTCGCAGGCGCGGAATACCGAACAGCCCGATCCGTTTGCCGATAGTCCCTTCCGTGAATTATAAGAATGAACGAAGAGAAGCGCCGTCCGATGCCGTGCGGCAATCGGGTTGATTTTCACACGCATATTCTCCCGGGCGCAGACGATGGAAGTAAGTCGCCCGAGGAGAGCGTCAGTATGCTCCGCACCCTCGCTGAAGCAGGCGTGGGATACGTTGTGCTCTCGCCCCATTTCTATGCGGGCGGAGACCGTCCGGAGGCCTTTCTCGCCCGGCGTGAGCGGGCACTCGGACGTCTTCGCGAGACGTTGGCGTCGGTGACCGATTTCCCGGTCCCTGCATTGATCGTGGGGGCAGAGGTCGAATATTTTGCCGGAATTTCCGCTATGGATATGCTTCCCGCCTTTCGCCTCGGCGACTCTCCCTGCCTTCTTCTCGAGATGCCGTACGGGCGCTGGCTGCCCCATATTCTTGACGATGTCATCGGTCTTTGCCGTCGGGGAGACTGCCGTGTCGTGCTGGCACACGTGGAGCGTTATTTGTTTGAGCAGAAGCCCGAAACCGTGCAGATGCTGCTGGAAAACGGCGTGGTGATGCAGTCGAACGCCGCATATTTCCTTGGTCGGATGACGTCCGGCCGTGCCGTGCGGATGCTTCGCCGCGGGTGGATTCACCTGCTCGGCTCAGATTGCCACGATACCGTGATGCGGCCGCCAAACCTCGGAGATGCGTGCGGGAAAATTGCACGCCGTCTGGGCGAGGATACCGTTGACGGTATGATGCAGGATGCGCGCAGATTGCTTTGCATCGAAAAAATATAGGAAAACGATGAAAACCGGATATATTATTTTGCTTGTGCTCTGTCTGATCGGGCTTGCTGTATGTATTTTTGCACAGTGCAGCTATGAACAGCTGCCGGAGGATGATGGAGAGGCGCTTGAAGCCCTTCGCGATTCCC
>JAZODX010000130.1:0-2397 GCA_045597265.1 Eubacteriales bacterium
TCGGCAGGTGACCATATCGTTTCTTCCTCTGCCATCTACGGCGGCACCTTCAATCTGATCGGTGTCACCATGAAGAAGATGGGCATTGACGTGACCTTTGTTAACCCTCGCGCGACCGACGAGGAGCTTGAGGCGGCATTCCGCCCGAACACCCGCGCGGTCTTTGCCGAGACGATTGCGAACCCTGCGCTTGTCGTGCTGGATATCGAAAAATTCGCCAACGCCGCACACCGTCACGGTGTCCCGCTGGTGGTTGACAACACCTTCCCGACCCCCATCAACTGCCGTCCCTTTGAGTTCGGCGCCGACATCGTCACCCACTCGACCACCAAGTACATGGACGGTCATGTGACCTCGGTCGGCGGTGCGATCGTGGACAGCGGCAAGTTTGACTGGCTTGCGCACGCAGACAAGTTCCCGGGACTTACCACCCCCGATGATTCCTATCACGGCGTCAACTACGCAAAGGATTTCGGCCCTGCCGCGTTTATTACCAAGGCGACCGCACAGATCATGCGCGACCTCGGCTCGATCCAGTCTCCGCAGAACGCGTTCCTCATCAACCTCGGCCTTGAGACGCTTGCGCTTCGCATGAAGCAGCACTGCGCCAATGCCGAGAAGATTTCGGCATGGCTGGCAAATGATCCCCGCGTTTCGTGGGTCAGCTATCCCGCGCTCCCCGACAGTCCCGATCATGAAATTGCAAAAAAATATATGCCGAACGGCACCTGCGGTGTTATTTCCTTCGGCGTCAAGGGTGGCCGCGAGGCGGCTGTCCGCTTCATGGATTCGCTCAAGCTCGCCGCGATCGTCACCCACGTGGCAGACGTGCGCACCTGCGTGCTCCATCCCGCCAGCACCACCCACCGTCAGCTGACCGAGGAGCAGCTCGTTGAATGCGGCATTTCGGGCGACCTGATCCGTCTGTCGGTCGGTATCGAGGATGCAGACGACATTATCGCTGACCTCGATCAGGCACTCGCACAGGCATGAAGGAGCTTCTTCATCTTCTGCCCTACATCTGGTTTGGGCTGATCTCACTCGTCGCGGTATTCGTTACGCTCTACGACAAAATTGCCGCGAAAAAGCTGCCCAATCACCGGACGCCCGAGAAAACCCTTTTTCTCATCTCGGCGCTCGGCGGCTCGGTTGCCATGTACGCCATGATGCAGCTCATCCGTCACAAAACCAAGCACAAGCGCTTTATGATCGGTATTCCGCTGATTTTCCTTCTGCAGATTGCGCTGATTGTGCTTGCTGTCATTTACCTTTAATGAAAAAAGGATAGGGAAATTTTACTTTCCCTATCCTTTTTTCATGCGTCAATTGTATTTAGGCCGGTACACGGGAGGAGCAAGCCCCTCCCCTACCCTGTGTGGTATTTGCTATTTCTTTGCTTTTTCAAACAGAATAATTCAAGCAGAAAAAGCGATAATCTCTTCTCTGCAGGGGCATTCTGTGAACACCATCCTGTTTCAAGTCTTGCTTTTTTGCGTCAACCGATTCGCGTGAGGGTAATCGGCAGCTCTTCGTTTTCATCGACTGTGCTGATGTTGCTGCTTCTGCAGACAAAGTGAATGAATCCGCCGTACTCGTACAGCTTGCCGGAAATGGGCTGGACAGGATTTGTAACAAGCGTACCGTTGTCATGATACTGAAAGGCAAGATCTGCCCAAAAGCTACCCGATGCGGGATCGTAGACATATGTTCCGATATACGTTCCGCCTGCATCGGTTCCGTTCCGATATGAGCTGACCGAAATTTCATTGCCGGATACGGTTACCGTTCTGACGTGGTCGTAGGCAATTCCCGTGTACCGTCCGTCAAGATTTCCCGAATAGGGTGTGCCGTTCTTCAGCACCGTTTCCTTGGTAATCGTTTCACCTTCCTCGATCGATGCGATATATCCGCCCTTTTGCGTGATACGATAGGTATAATAGCGACTGCATACGTTCGGCGCGCGCATATCGTTCGCGATACCGAAGGTAACGTATCCAACGCCGTCCGGGCTGTATTCGTTGGTCTGAACCGAGGGGGCATAACGGTCCGGATTCACATACGGATGGATCTCCCCGTATATCGCGACGGGAATGACGTAGTCAAGCTTGCTCTCAAGGGAAAGATTGAATATGTTTTTGGTGATTCCGGGAAAACGGTCAATCGTCACGGTACGTGTCGAGTCCGGCGCTTCAATCGTCACAACGAGCTGTCTTTTGTCCGGTGTATAGGCAAGAGAACCGAGATATTCTCCGGCATCCAACACCAAGTCAGTAAACAGCGTTCCGTCAAGCGATCTGACCTGATTGCCGCGCACGTAGACGACCGTATTGATGATATCCTCGCCGCGATAGGTCATATCGCTGTGATAGGTTAGGAGACTGCCGACGAAATGATGCG
>JAZODX010000131.1:0-5895 GCA_045597265.1 Eubacteriales bacterium
CGTGTGCCGAGAGGGCGAAGAGCACGATGGGCAGGGAAAGAAGAAGGGAGGGAAGGTCGGCAATGAACTGTTCAAGCATTTCGGATTATCGTCTCCTTTGGCGGTTTGGGTTATTCGTCGCGTGCGACGAGATCAGCGTAGGTCTCACGGCGGACGGCAATCTTGGCCTCGCCCTGCGAGAGCAGAATGACGGGTGGGCGGGGGATGCGGTTGTAGTTGGATGCCATGGAATAGTTATAGGCACCGGTTGAGAGCACGGCGAGAATATCTCCCCGACGGGCAGGCTGAAGCGGCATATCCTCACCGATGAGGTCACCGCTTTCACAGCAGCGTCCGGCAAGCGTGACGGTGTCGGTCTTTTCCTCTGCGGCGCGGTTGGCGATGAGTGCCGTATAGCGGGACTGATAGAGCGCGTAGCGCGGGTTGTCGGGCATACCGCCGTCAACCGAGACGTAACGCTTGAAGCCGGGAATATCCTTGACCGAGCCGACGGTATACAGGGTCGTACCGGCGGCGGCAACCAGAGAACGGCCGGGCTCAAGCAGGATGGTGGGCAGCTCGATCCCGTTTTCGGTGCAGAGACGCTTGATGACGAGTGCCATGCGTGCGATGGCGTCCGCATAATCAATCTGCGGATCAAATTCGGTATAGCGCACGCCGAGACCGCCGCCGAGATTCAGCTCGCGGCAGACAAAGCCGAGCTCGCGTCCGAGCGAGGCGATAAAGGCGGTCATGATTGCAGCGGCGTCCACGAAGGGCTCGATCTCGAAGATCTGCGAGCCGATGTGGCAGTGCAGTCCCGCAAGATCGATGCCGGGCAGAGAGAGCGCCTCGGCGACGATTGCCTTTGCCTGACCCGTTTCGATGGCACGGCCGAATTTGGAATCGACGCTTCCCGTGCTGATGGCGCGGTGGGTGTGCGGGTCAATTCCGGGACTGATGCGGAGCAGAATTTTCTGCACCTTTCCGCGTGCTGTCGCCATGGCCGAGAGGGCACGAAGCTCGTCCTCGTTATCCACGACGATGGTGCCGACGCCCATATCCAGCGCATCGGCAAGATCGCGGTCGGTTTTGTTGTTGCCGTGAAAATAAATGCGATCGGCGGGGAATCCCGCATGCTTTGCCGTGTACAGCTCACCGCCCGATACGCAGTCGATGCCGAGGCCTTCCTCGGCGGCGATGCGGTACATGGCCGTAAAGCAGAGTGCCTTGGAGGCGTAAAGCGGTCTTGATTCTGTACCGAAGTGTGCGGAGAGAGCGCGGCGATAGATGCGGCAATTTTCGCGCACCATGTCCTCGTCAATGAGATAAGCGGGCGTACCGAAGCGGTAGGCAAGCTCGACGGTGTCGATGCCGCCGACGGTCAGATGTCCCGCTTCGTTGACGGCCAGATTCGGGTGAAGCATAGGTATACCTTCTTTCGGAGAGATTGGGCGGATCAAAGGCGCGCCGCCTGACGGATGAGTCGCCAAAGCTCGTCTTTTCCCTCGCCCGAATGTGAGGAAAAGGGGAGAATAACGGTGTCGGCGGGGATATCGGGGTGCGCGCGCAGGCTTTCGAGAGCCCGTGCACGCTCGGTTTTGTTGAGCTTGTCTACCTTGGTGGCGACGACGAGGAAGGGAAGTCCCGCCTCGGTGAGGTAATTCAGCATCATGGCATCGTCTGCCGTAACGCCAACCTTCGCATCGACCAGCTGAAGCACAAGGGCGAGACGGTCGAGATTGGGGTTGCGGGTGAAATAGCCGTCGGTCAGTGCCGACCATTTTGCCTTGTCTGCGGGGGCACGGCGGGCAAAGCCGTAGCCGGGCAGATCAACGAAGAAAAGCTGTTTATCAATATCGTAGAAATTGATGGTAATGGTTTTTCCGGGGGATGCACTGACGCGTGCCAGTGATTTCCGACCGAGCAGGGTATTGATCAGCGAGCTTTTGCCCACGTTCGAGCGGCCGGAGAAGGCAATCTGCGGCATGGGATCGGAGCAGAACTGCCGGATTTCTCCCGCACTGATGCGAAGATTGGTTTTTTGCAGATTGAGCGCCATGTTATTCTCCTTTTTGGGCGTAAGCCCGCGGTTGGCTGACTGTCGCGGATATGTATTCGGTCGGTACGTTTGCCGACGTTTGAGCTTCTCCCCCAACCGTGTCGGCCAGTGCTGCGGAGAGCACCTCGCGTGCCGTTTTGCAGGGGATGAAGGTAAGGGCTTCGCGTGCGGTGGGATCGATTTCGTCAAGATCGCGCAGATTTTCAGCCGGGATAACGACGCGCTTGACCCCGGCGGTATAAGCCGCCATTGTTTTCTCCCGCAGACCGCCGATGGCGAGCACCCGTCCGCGCAGAGTGACCTCGCCCGTCATGGCGAGATCGCGGCGGACGGGGCGTCCGGTAAGTGCGCTCACCAGCGCGGTCACCATCGTAACGCCTGCCGACGGGCCATCCTTCGGCACCGCCCCCTCGGGGAAGTGGATATGCAGATCCTTGGTTTTGTGGAAATCGGGGTCAATGCCGAATTCACGGGCGATCGAGCGAATATAACTGACCGCAATATGTGCAGATTCCTTCATCACGTCGCCGAGCGATCCGGTCAGCTCAATCTTGCCCGATCCCTCGAGCACAGCAACCTCAACGCGGAGCAGATCGCCGCCGAGCTCGGTATAAGCGAGGCCGTTGACCACGCCGACCTGATCCTCCTCCTCGATTTTTTCGGGAAGAATTTTCCGCGCGCCCAAATAACGTGCCACGTCGGACGCGTCGATGACGATACGCTTCGCTTCCTCCTCTACCATACGGCGCGCCGCCTTGCGGCAGAGGTCGCCGATGGCGCGTTCGAGATTGCGCACGCCTGCCTCGCGGGTGTAATTGTCGATGACCTCCATGATTGCCGCATCGGTCAGCTTCAGCGAACGGCGGGTCAGGCCGTGCCGCTTGAGCTGCTTCGGCAGAAGATGATTTTTCGCAATCGCCATTTTTTCATGGCGGGTGTAGATGGGAAGCTCGATGATCTCCATACGGTCGATGAGGGGACGCGGGACCGTCTCCAGCGTATTTGCCGTTGCAATGAAGAGACAGTCGGAGAGGTCAACCGGCATCTCCACGAAGTGATCGCGGAAGGTTTTGTTCTGCTCGGCGTCAAGCACCTCAAGCAGAGCAGAGGAGGGATCACCGTGTGCATCCCGCGTCAGCTTGTCAATCTCATCGAGAAGAATCAGCGGGTTGCGTACGCCGGCCTGGGTGAGGGCGTTGATGATGCGGCCGGGCATTGCGCCGATATAGGTTTTTCTGTGGCCGCGGATGTCCGCCTCGTCCCGCACACCGCCGAGCGATACGCGCACGTACTTGCGCTTCATTGCCCGCGCGATGGATGCGCCGATGGAGGTTTTACCCACGCCGGGCGGGCCGACGAGGCAGAGAATCTGATTGCGCAGCTCGGGATTGAGCTGCTTGACGGCAAGAAATTCAAGAATGCGGTCCTTGACCTTGTCAAGTCCGTCGTGATCGGCGTCGAGAATTTTTTTGGCACCCTTGACGTCGAGACGGTCACGGGTGGTCTTGGTCCACGGAATCTCCAGGCATACGTCGAGATAATTGCGCTGAACGGCGGCCTCGGCCGAGCCGAAGGGAGAGCGCGCCATGCGTTCGTTTTCCTTGAGCAGCTTTTCCTCGATTTCGGTGGGAAGCTTTGCCGCAGTGATGCGGGCGTAATATTCGTCACTGTCGGCCATCACGCCGTCACCGAGCTCGTTCTGCAGCATATGCAGCTGTTCACGCATATAATTTTCGCGCTGATGCTGTTCGATCTGTGCGCGCAGCTTGGCGTTCAGCTCGGCCTCAATTTCAAACATTTTCTTTTCGCGCTCAAGTTCAAGCGTGACCATCTCCAGACGGCGGAGCGGCTCGAAGCAGTCGAGCACCGCTTGCTTGGCTTCGTATTTGACGAGCACGTTTGCGGCAATAAAATCGGCGAGCAGGCCCGGGTTTTTCACGGTGCGGGCCAGGCCGAGCAGTTCGTTGGATACGGCGGGCGCGTGACGGAGCATGGCTTCAAGCGCGGTGATCGCCTCGTGGCGATAGGCCTCGCCCTTGAGTCCGCCGTCATCCTCAAGCGTCACGGTTTTGCAGATTACGTCGGCGCGGAGGTGCTTGCCCAGACGGAGCATGGTGATCACCTGCGCGCGGCTGCAGCCCTCTGCGATCAGGCGGATGTTTCCCTCGCCCGTTTTAATGGTCTGTTTGACTTTGGCTACGGTACCAACCTCAAAATAGGCTTCTTTTTCGTGAGGCGTCTGCCCCGGAACGAGTGCCTCGCGGCAGCTGAGCAGGAGCACGTAGCCGTTGCTTTCGTTGGCGGCAACGACGGCCGCGGCGGCAATATCGGTTGTCGTCTCAATGCTGATGTTGATGGCAGGAAATGCCACCGTTCCGTACAGCGGGAGAACGGGTAAATTCAGTTTTTCTGCTTTTTCTATGTAATTGGGCATGTAATCAATCCTTTCTGCTTTGCCAAAAAGAGCGGTATTATACAGTATACCACAAATCTTTGCAAATTTCCACCCTTTATCAAATTTTTTACAATTAAATAATATATTCGGATCCGATTACCGTTTTTGCGTACGATTGGCGAGTTTTTTGAACCTTATCAAGGGGATTGCTCCCGTTTGCTTCGGCAAAAAAGAAAAAAGCGCGCTCTCGGGCCTTGACGGGGGGTATCATGAGATTGATATTCCGCCGGCTGCTGCGAGAGCTGCGCTGTACGTTGAGGGAGGAAAAAGACGAATTGATCGGCTTTTTGATCCGACGACAATATTATAGCGAAAAAAGTCGGACTTGTAAATATCCAATTTTGACGATTTTTCGGCAGAAAATTCGTGGAAATGAATATGAGTGAGAAAAGACGGGGTGAAAAGACGGGGCTTTTTGTTGGATAATTCCAAAAAAGTGGGGAAGAGGTTGTCCGATTTCATCTTATGCGGGGGAGAAGGTGGGTATTCCGAGGGTGAAAAAGTTTTTTGAGAAATTTTAAAAAGGCTATTGACACCGAAGAGGAGTTGTGCTATACTAATGTGCGTAAAAGAAGCAGAACACACTCCGTTCTCACCCTGCCGCGACGCGAGCCGGGTTAATATCTATCCCCTGTGTTGCAGGGGCAGGTTGTGCGGAGCGTTGTCTTGCGCACATTTTTTGTTTTACTGGAGGTGCACGACAATTAGCGCAAAGGAAATGCAGATCAATGACGAAATCCGTGCCAAGGAAGTCAGACTGGTTGGCGCCGACGGTGAGCAGCTGGGCATCTTTTCTCTTGAAAGCGCGCAGAAAGCCGCGTATGACAAGGGACTCGATCTCGTGCTGATGGCACCGCAGGCAAATCCGCCCGTTTGCCGCATCATGGACTACGGCAAGTTCCGCTTCGAGCGTGACAAGAAGGAAAAGGAAGCACGCAAGAAACAGCAGACGGTTGAGGTGAAGGAAGTTCAGCTCTCCTGCCGTATCGACACGCACGATTTTGACACGAAGGTCAACCATGCACGCCGATTCCTTACGGCCGGCAATAAGGTTAAGGTTGTTCTCCGCTTCAAGGGACGCGAGATGAGCCACCAGGATCTTGGCCGCGAAATGCTTGCCCGCTTTGAGGAAGCATGCCGGGATCTCGGTACCGTGGACAAAAAGCCTACGCTTGAAGGCAGATTTATGAGCATGATGGTCAATCCGCTCAAGCCGACCAAGTAAAGGAATTGATTTGCGGACTGCAGCGCCTGTCCGCGCCCCCCGAAAAACGGGATCACATCAAGCAAGAACGTAAATTGTAAAGGAGATTCACCACCATGGGAAAGATCAAGACGCACAAGGCCTCTGCCAAGCGCTTCTCGCTCACCGGCACCGGCAAGGTAAAGATCAACCACA
>JAZODX010000132.1:0-2265 GCA_045597265.1 Eubacteriales bacterium
CGATGATTCCGCCGGCCTCCTGAATACTGATGTAATCCCAATCCTCGTCGAGAAGCCCGTATTCAAGCGTGGAGTTGTTTTTGACTTCCCATTTTCCGCTTGTGTTCTTGCGGTAATCGTAGACCGGCTCATTGCGCAGTCCAAAGGAGATATGCTGCTGAAGACTGCAGCCGCCGTAATACAGAACACCGACGGTGACCTTCTTGACGCCGGCATTGCGCGCAATCTGATAAAAGTATTCCATAGCGTTATTCGAGAAGCTGTTGCCGACAGAAAGAATTTTGATTTCCTCGGGAGGCGTGAAGGGCGCTTCGGTCTCGGGTGCCTTGGTGGTTTCGGGCGCCTTAGTGGTCTCGGGCGCCTTGGTGGTCTCGGGTGCCTTAGTGGTTTCAGGTGCCTTGGTGGTTGTTGTGTCGATCGGAGCGGAAGGCGCAGCACAGCCGGTCAGGATCAACACACCGCAGAAGAGGAAAAGAAGAAGAGATCGAAGTGTTTTCATGAGAAGTCTCCTTGTATAATAAAATATTGATGACTGTATTTTGCAATATGCCGGGGCAAGAAAAAGGTGTCGTCATGCAGAAGAAGTATCGCTCTGCTGCTGTGCATATAATTTTTTGACGGTGTAGAGACTTTGCGTTCGGCAGAGCAGTGCGTATATCAAAAATACCACGTAGGTAATTTGCCCGGGCTGACTCGACATGGTGCAGATGTTCAGAAAAATGTTGATTACCGTCGAAGGGAGCATCAGATAAGCGTATTCGATAAAGGCGAACGGCATCAGCACCGATATTGCGGCATCAAGCAGAGACATAAGCGTATCCAGAATCGCATAAGAAGAATTTACTTTATTCAGCAGAAAGCAAACCAAAATGAAGGCGAGCAGAAAGACGACCGCAGCTGCCGCGCGCAGGCGCATGTTCATTTTTCGGAATTTCGTGGAGTGACGGTATCGCTTTTTGCTCCACAGAACAAAGGCAAGCAGCTGAAAGCAGCAGGCAAAGAAAAAGGTGGAGGCGGCATAGGCATAAAGGCCGAGATGCAGATATACCACGGCATACAGTGCTGAGTTAAGGCCGCCGAAAAGCGGGGCGTAACGGTTGGCATCAGCCTGCAGCAATGCAACGAAAAGCGAGACGTAAAGCGGCAAAATGTGCAGAAGGCTTTGATGATACACAATTCCCGTTACCGTCACCAAAATGGCTGTGATTCCCATGAGAATCAGCTTGACGGTGTTTTCTTTGGAAGCAAAACGATGATTCAAGTCAATTCTCCCGTATCGTCTTCTGATATGCCGCAACCGAATTGCCGAGCTGCTCGGTAAAGGCCTTATCCATCGCGGCGGCAGAGGAAAAGCCGGCTGCGGCCGCGATCTCGTCAAGGTCGGCATTCGGGTTGGCAACGAGCAGGGTTCGAGCCGCCGAGATTGCGTTCTCAAGGCGAAGGGCAGAGAGGCTTTTTCCGTATATTTGCTTGACGAGGCGTGCAGTGTGCCGTGTGCTGTATCCGAGGCGTTTGGAAATGTCGGAGAGTGAGAAGCTTTTTTCGTTGACGAAGTATTCCAGCGCGATCAGTATATTTCCCCGTTCCGTATTACCCGTGACTTTTCCGATGTGATCAAATGCGTTTAGCGTGTCAAAAAATTCAAACACGATCTCATAGGCAAATGCGGTGCGGTGGCAAATATCTCGCGCATTCGTCGCAGAGAAGAGGGCATGAAGGCGAAGAAGCTTGCTGAAAAGAGTCGGTGGCATATCAATGGGGCGGCGGCTGTGCTTTTCAAGTGCTGCGGAGAAGGAGGAGAAAAAGCCGCTGTCTCCGTTTGTAGGCTCAAGGGTAAGGATCAGAATGATCTCCTCGTCCCCCTCCTTTTGCTCGAACGGATGGTGCATCGTAAAGGGGGAGATAACGAGCATCTGCGAGGCGCGGAGGGGGATCTTTTCGTCGCCCTCCACGGTGAAGTGCTGCAGACCTCGGGTCATCAGATGCAGCTCGTAGTAGAAATGACGGTGATAGGTTTTGTTCGGAACGGGATACGGGTTCGTTTGGCTTTTGATATGGTAAAGCTTGATCTGCGCATCCCCGAAGGTTACTGCAGTGTCATATACGTTCAGTTCTTCAAATTTCATGATATCCCCCTGCAAATTTCCCTTAAAGAAAGTATAGCATATTGCTCGGCGCATTGCAATGACACGGCAGACATGTTTGCGAAATCATGTCCTCGATACAAAAAGAAAGACGGGGAGAACCCGTCTTTCTTGAAGATGA
>JAZODX010000133.1:0-23058 GCA_045597265.1 Eubacteriales bacterium
CGCAGGCACTGACCATCGGTTTGTTCGGTTTGCTTCGTCCCGGGGATATCCTCCTGTCGGCGGCGGGCAAGCCTTATGATACCCTTGAGGAGGTTATCGGCATCACGGGAACGCCCGGTGACGGCTCTCTGCGGGATTTCGGTGTCGATTACCGCCAGATCGAGCTTGACGGCGACGGATTTGACTATCCTGCCGTTGAGGCCGCTCTTGCCGAATACGGTGAACGCGTTAAGGTTGTTTTCGTTCAGCGCTCGAAGGGCTATCTGACCCGCCCGACGCTGACGGTGGCGCAGATTGCCGAATTTTCCACCTTCGTCCACGCCCGTACGAAGGCGTGGGTTGTGGTGGATAACTGCTACGGCGAATTTACCGAGGAGGTTGAACCGACTGCGGTTGGGGCTGACCTCTGCATCGGCTCACTGATCAAAAATCCCGGCGGCGGTATGGCCGAGAGCGGAGGATATATTGCCGGACGCGCACGGGCTGTGGAGCTTTGCGGTTATCGACTGACCTCGGTTGGAGTCGGTCTTGAGGTGGGTGCGACGCTCGGCCAGAACAAGAGCATCTACAAGGGGCTCTTCTATGCTCCCCACACGGTAGCACAGGCACTCAAAACGGCGCATCTTGCCGCGTATATTTTCTCTGCACTCGGTTATGAGGTGGAGCCTGCGTGGGATGTTGCGCGCAGCGATATTATTCAGGCTGTACGCATGAAAACGCCAGAGGGGCTGATTGCCTTCTGTCAGGGAATTCAGGCCGGTTCTCCGATTGACGCATACGTTTCCCCCGAGCCATGGGCGATGCCCGGCTATGCGGACGAGGTGATCATGGCCGCAGGGGCGTTTACACAGGGAGCCTCAATCGAGCTGTCGGCAGACGGTCCGCTTCGTCCCCCCTATACGGCGTATTTTCAGGGCGGACTCACCTATGAGTCGGGCAAGGTCGGCGTGCTTTCCGCCGCACAGGCCGTGCTTGACCGCTGTCTCTCCTGACGGCAAAAAATCGGAAAGGAATTCTCATGATGAAAAAATTTTTGGTTTTGATCTTTGCTATGCTTCTGCTCGTCGGATGCTCCTCCAAGGATGAAGTTGTTCCCGACAATATGCAGATTGCCTCGATTGAAAACGCGGCTTATCGGCTTTACGTGCCGAAGAGCTGGAACGTCAACACCGAGAGCGGGGTATCCTCTGCCTTCACGACGGTTCAGTCGGCCAACGTCAGCGTAATGTCCTACATGCCGGATACAGAGGCAATGTCGATTGACGATTATTGGCAGAAAACCGAGGAAAGCTATCGCGCGAATTTTGCGGGATATACCTTTATCTCGAAGGAGACGGGAACGCTCGGCGGCCGTCCGTCCGGCGTTTACACCTTTGATCTGACTATCGACGGCCAAACGGCGCGCATGATGCAGGTAATTGCGGCGTACGGCGATATGTTTTACGTGCTGACCTATACCGCGCCGGCGGACAGCTTTGAAGCAAACCTGGAAGAGGTGCAGACCATTGTTGACTGTTTCGTCTTCCGCTGATCTGATTTATCTCGATAACAGTGCAACCACACCGCTCTGCGCGGCGGCGCGGGAGCGGATGTGCGAGGCGATGGACTGCTTCGGCAATCCCTCCTCAACCCACACGGCCGGTCAGGCCGCACGTACGAAGCTGGAGAATGCGCGGCGTGAGGTCGGACGAGCGCTTGGGCTTTCGGTCCTCAAGCCGGGTGAGCTGATTTTCACGGCCTCCGGCAGTGAGGCAGACAATCTGGCCATTCTCGGCGGTGCGTATGCCAAAACGAGAAGAACGGCTAATCGCATTCTGACGACAGACGGCGAGCATCCCGCCGTCCGTGAGCCGCTGGCCGCACTTGTACGGGACGGATTTGACGTGGTACAGATTCCCACGCGGGGCGGTATTCTTGATTTGGCGGCGGCAGAAGCGCTGATGGATGAGAAGTTGTTTATGATCTCCATGATGCTCGTGAACAACGAGACGGGCGCGCGCTATCCGCTCGAGCGGATATTTGCCGCCGCTCGCCGCCGCTCGCCCGGAGCGCTTCTGCATTGCGATGCGGTGCAGGGCTTCCTCAAAACCCCCTTTACCGCACGTTCCCTCGGTGCGGATATGATTACGGTCAGCGCACATAAGATCGGGGGGCCCAAGGGGGTCGGTGCGCTGTGGGTTGAACCGAAGATACATACGGCTAAGCGGCTGGTGCCGACTCTGCTCGGCGGCGGCCAGGAGAACGGCTTCCGCTCGGGCACCGAGAATACGATCGGGATTGTGGGCTTCGGTGCGGCCGCGGCGGCGGGATATGCCTCGTTTTCGGCCGATCTTACCCGGATGCGGGATTTGCGTGACGGTCTGCTTTCGCGCCTCGCGGAAATCGCGCCCGAGGTGCGCCCGAACCTTCCCCCCGAGAACGCGCCGCATATTGCCAGCCTGACCCTGCCGCGTATCAAGAGCGAGACGATGCTCAATTATCTCTCGCGGATGGGCATCTGCATCTCGGCAGGCTCTGCCTGCTCGGCGCACGCAAAAAATAAAACCTCGGCGGCACTGCTCGCCTTTGGCCTTTCTGCCGCTGAAGCCGATTCCACCATCCGCGTCTCGCTCTCGCCCGCCACGACCGAAGAGGAGCTTTGCCGTTTTGCGGACGCACTGAACGAAGGGGTACGGACGCTGGTACGCTTCTGATGCGGCGGCGGTAAAGGGATACGTTTCGTTCGCACCGACCGTGAAAATATTGTTTTTCTGCCCGCTTTGCGGACCATCTCTGCTTTTGGGTTGACAAAACGATCATTCTTCGATACAATAGAGACGAGAAACGCTTACCCATTGGAGGGATAACTATGAAAAAAATTCTTGCCCTTCTTCTCGCCTGCCTGCTGGTGCTTACACCGATTATTCCGGCTGTCGCGGCCGATACCCAAACGCTATCGGCGACGACGGCAAACGAATATACGGTCATCTCGGGGGGCAATGCAAAATGTAAAATCGTTCGCTCGGTCAGCGCGGATTCCTCGCTTGCCCGCATGACGGCCGATCTGCGCAAGACGATTGCCGAGGTGACCGGCGTTTCTCTTTCGCTTTCGACCGACGTTTTGCGGAACGGTACCGAGCCTGACGCCAATGCCCGTGAAATACTCTTCGGTTCGACCAACCGTCCCGAATCGGAAAAAGTGCTGGCCGACGCCCCCTACGGCGGATTCGTAATTGCGCAGATCGGCAATAAGCTGGTGATCAATGCGCCGAATTCGTACGGGCTTTCGGCGGCACTCGAAAAGTTTGTTGAGCTGCTTGACGAATATGCAGAGGAGGGTGAATTTTCGCTTCCTGCCGGTTTTTCTTTCGTTGGGGACATCACCTATGCGGGGACGCCGATGGCCGATCTGCCACGATATCCCGCCGGCCGCATTGAGGGGATCCTCGACGTCGGTGACGATGCGACGATGATGATCGTCGGGAAAACCTCACTCGAGGAGCACGGCCAATACTGCCGTATCCTTGCGGAGAACGGCTACCGACTGCATGCCGAGAATACCGTTGCGGGAAACCGCTTCTCTACCTACGTCAATGATACCCATACCGTAACGGTTGGCTACTACAGCTATACGCAGGCGGTACGGATTATTCTGGAGGGACGCCGTGCCATGCCGGGGACGCCGGAGAAAAACGTTTATTCGTCGGTGGTGTCACCCACACTCGTGCAGTTCGGCCTTGAAATTGAGGGTGGACCGCAGAACGGCATGAGCTATCTTTTCCAGCTGTCCGACGGCAGTTATATTGTGATTGACGGCGGTTTTTACCGCGCATACGATGCGGAGAAGCTGATGAACTATATGCTGCGTCATGCACCCGATAAGCGAAACGTGACGATCGCGGCGTGGATTATTACGCACGCCCACGGCGATCATACGGGAACGTTCCGCTATTTCTCCGAGCAATATGCAAAGAAAACGGGAGGCGTGTTTAAGCTTGAAAAGCTGATTGCCGCTTTCCTTGACGAACCCTATCGGCTGAAAAACTTTACCGACGAGGGCTCGGAGGTGCCTGCGATGCTTGCCTGCATGAACAAATATGCCGATGCCGAGTATGTGCGTGCACACGTTGGGCAGAAGTATTATATCCGCGATGCGGAAATTGAAATTCTCTATACCATTGAATCCTATATGCCGAAGGCGCTGACTTATTTCAACAATTCCTCGCTTGTTTTTACCCTGAAAATTGCAGGACAGAAGTTCTTGTTCACGGGAGATGCAAGCAACGAAACGATGGATATCGTTGCGCGGATGTTCGGCAGTTATATCAACAGTGATTTCGTGCAGAGCGCACATCACGGTTACGGGGGAGGCGATAAATCCTTCTACGGCCTGATTAAGGCGTATGCACTTTCTTCCCCTGCCGTCGTTCTGTGGCCGGTCGGAAACAAGGACTATCCCGGACTATCCCGCGGCCAACTGTATAACACTTATCTGGTCAATCGCCTTCATACGGTGAAGGAAATTATCGTTGCCGGCTCGCGCGACGTCATCCTCAAGCTCCCCTACACACCTGGAACGAGCGGAGAGCCGACCGTTCTGAAGTAATCCCGCAACCGGTTTACATTTGTTTTTTGAATATATTTTGGAGGTTTTCCATGAAGCGTTTCATTATCCCCTTCCTTGCCCTGTTGCTGATTTTTGTGATGACCGCCTGCGGCACTACGCCCCCGGAAACGCCGCCTGCCGTTACCACTGCCCCCGTTGAGACGACGAATCCGCCCGAAACCAAAGCCCCCGTTCCCGATCTCGTGATCGTTGAGGGGGAGACGATGCACTACCGCATCGTCCGTGACGGGAAGTGCTCCAAGGGGGTGCACGAGCAGGCGCTGTCGGTAGGTGACCTGATTGCTTCAAAGACGGGTGTGTCGTCCATTCAGGCAACCGACGTTCTCCCTGAAGGAGCGGAATACGATCACAATACGCTTGAAATCCTGATCGGCCGCACGCAATACAGCGAATCTGCCGAGGCACTTGAAAAGATTCCCTACGGGGATTTCGTCATTACGGTGGTAGGCAATAAAATCGTTGTTACCGCATACAGCGATACAGCGATCGTTGCCGGATTGCGTGAGCTGAAAACGCTGATCCGTCAAAATGCCGATACCGGAACCTTTACGCTGCCGGGCGATCTTTTTGTTACCGGAACGCACGTAGAGGTGCTCAATGCGCTTCCGCATTATGCAGAAAAGGAAAAGTCGCTTACCTATCACGTCGGAGAGAAAAATTATCTGCTTCTGGTTGAGGATACGACGGCCGATGCGTATCGGGCGTATCTGGAAAAGCTGGAGAAGAACGGCTTCAGCTTTTATACAGACAATCAGATCGGAGACAATCTCTTTGCCATCTATCGCAAGGACGGCTGTCTGGTTACCGCCGGCTATGCCCCCGCTTATTCCACTGCCCGCTTCGTCGTTGCAGAGGACAGTGCATTACCCGGCGTGGAGGCGGACAACCGATACGAGAAGGTGCTGAGCGCTCCGACCCTTGCGCAGTTGGGACTTGAGGCCGGTGCGAAGCAAAACGGTATGAGCTATGTGATTCAGCTCATTGACGGCAGTTACGTCATCATTGACGGCGGATTTAACCGAAGCCGTGACGTTAAGCAGCTCTACGATTATATGTATAACAACGCCCCCGACAAGGAAAATATTGTCATCGCCGCATGGTTTATCACGCATTCGCACGGAGACCACGTCGGTGCTCTGGTGGCATTTGCCAAGAGCGAATACACCTCGAAGGTCAAGGTGGAAAAAATCATTGCCGCCTTTGCCTCTGACGAGGCGCTGACGAGCCTGGTTGATGCAGAGCTGGCCAAAGCTTCTACGGTCAAGGCGGCGGTTGATAAATTCGACGGTGTAAGCTATGTCCGTGCACATGCGGGGCAAAAATTCTATCTGCGGGATGCCGAGATTGAGGTGCTCTACACGGTAGAATCCTTCTTCCCCGAGCTGCTCCAGCGCTCCAACGCAACCTCTCTCGTGCTGAGTATGCAGCTCGCCGGACAGAAGGTGCTTTTCCTCGGTGATGCAACCAATCAGGCGCTCGATATCGTCCATACCATGTACGGTGATTACATCAAGTGCGATTTCCTGCAGGCCGCACATCACGGCTATCACTGCGGTGACAGCGGAACGCGAGGAATTATCTCGGCCTATACGACGGCCGCACCCGACGTGGTGCTCTGGCCGATCGGACAGACCGATTACAAGACGGTTACGACGCAGTACGCCTACAGCAATCTGCTGGCCAACCGTCTGAAATCGGTAAAGGAGATCATCGTTGCAGGAAACCGTGATATCGTTCTGACTCTCCCGTATACGGTCGGAACGAGCGGCTTTGATACGATTTTGAAATAATTCCGTCGGGCGGCACGCATCATGCGTGCCGCCCGTTCCTTTGCCCGGAATATGAATACGCTGTAAAATTATGTGCCGCAGTTGACTTTTTGCGGAAAATCATGTATAATATAGGCGATAAGTGTGCGTTCCGTGCTTTTTGCGGCGCACAAATTTTTTGCGGAGGTACATATGAAACGCTTATTCCCTATCGTTCTTGTTCTGTTGCTTATCACCGCTGCCCTGACCGCGTGCGGCGATTCCTCGGCGCCCGTGAATGATACGACTGCGCCCGATGCGGCGACCACTGCTCCTGCAGAGACCGAGGCACCGAAAAAGGATCATGTGATTGTAGAGAACGGAACGGCAAACTATAAGATTATCCGTACTGAGGATGCCACGCAGAGCATCATTGATGCGGTGATCAGCCTCAAGAATATGATTGAGACCGAAACAGGTACTGCTCTCGTAATCGGGACCGACTGGATTAAGCCGGGTGCCGAATATAATCATGAGTCCTATGAGATTCTGATCGGACAGACCGGCTACAGCGAATCGGCAGAGGCTCTGGCTGATTTGGCATACGGTGATTTCGTGATCACCTCGGTCGGCAACAAGCTCGTTGTCAATGCGTACAGCGACGCGGGGCTGACCAATGCGCTCAGAGAGCTCAAGGTTCTGATCCGTCAGGGCGGCGAGCAGGGTTCGCTGGTGATTCCGGCTGATACCCACGAGGTGCAGACCTACGTTGCGTCGGTCAATAAGCTGCCGACCTATGAAAACGGAAACGTCACCAATGTTTATCACGTCGGTGAGGAAAACTACCTCATCCTCGTGGAGAATACCACGCTTGACGCGCATAAGGCCTATCTGCAGAAGCTTGAAGGCGACGGCTATGCGCTTTATACCGAGAATCAGATCGTGGACAATCTTTTCTCTACCTACAAAAATGACAAGTATATTGTCACGGCAAGCTATCTCCCCTCGGAGGAGCAGACCCGCCTGATTCTTGAGCCGATGGCGCCCCTGCCCGATCTCAAGGAAGAGAATAAATATACCACCCTCGTTTCCACGCCGACCGTTGCTCAGCTCGGCCTTGAATCCAACGGAAACAAGAACGGTATGAGCTATGTGATTCAGTTGGCCGATGGCAGTTATATTATCATTGACGGCGGATTCCAGCTGGACAGCGACGTCAAGCAGCTTTACGATTATATGTATGACAACGCGCCCGATAAAAATAACATCGTGATTGCGGCCTGGTTCCTGACGCATTCCCACGGTGACCATACCGGTGCTTTCCTGAAGTTCAGCCAAAGCAGCTATGCAAAGAAGGTCAAGCTGGAGAAGGTCATCGGTGCCTTCGTTGGTGACGAGTCGCTGACTACGCTTCTTGATGCAACGCTGACAAAGGCAAGCGAGATCAAGGCGGCGGCAGGAAGGTTCTCGGGTGCGGAATACGTCCGTGCACACGCGGGACAGAAGTATTACCTCCGCGACGCTGAGATCGAGATGCTCTATACGATTGAGTCGCTCTTCCCGGCGCCCCTGGAGCGCTCGAATTCCACCTCGCTTGTTTTTACCGTGAACATCGGCGGTCAGCGCCTGCTCTTCTTCGGTGATGCAACCAATAATGCGATCGGGAACGTTGTTGATCTGTTCGGCGATTACATCAAGAGTGATTTCGTACAGACTGCGCACCACGGTTACGCCGCGGGTGACAAGGGAACCAAGGGGATCAAGTCGGGCTATGAGCTGTCTGCACCCACCGTCGTGCTCTGGCCTGTCGGTTTTGCCGATTATGACATGGTAATTGATACCTTTGACTACAACAAGCTTTTGGCACAGCGTCTTGCCTCGGTGAAGGAGATCATCGTTGCGGGCGACCGTGACGTCGTGCTCAAGCTTCCTTATACGGCCGGAACGAGCGGATACGAGACGATTCTCAAGACCGAAAGTGCCGAAAAATAATCCCATACAGCAGGAGTGCCGCGCAGTTTTGCGCGGCACTCCTTTTTGTCTTATGGATTGATTCGGAGATAGGCATCCTTGAGCGGGAAGGCAGTTTTTTGGTCGGTAACGGCAGCGCGGACAACGGGAATCCGTACGCCGTCGCGTCCCCGCGCGTAGCACCCGACCCCCATAAAGGCACGGAGAATGCGGTCCGCCTCTTCCGCCGTGTGCTCGGGGGTGATTGTCATTTCCTCCGGCGTTGGTTCCGGCCAATACTCGCCGCCCGCCTGCGGGATACCCGATGCCCAGACGACCTCGGGGTCGGCAAAAAAACTGCGGAGAAGGACGGGGGCGGCGGCCGCGAGCTTGGCGGTGAGGGAGGGGAGAGTTTCCTTTTCGGCAAGAGGAAATACCGTTTGTATCAGAATGTCCCCGCGGTCAAATTTTGGGGCAAGCTTGTGCAGGGTCACGCCGCTCTCGGTGAGCCCGCGCAGAATGGTGACCGGCATCGGCCACGGTCCCCGCCCGATTGGCAGACAGGCGGGATGCAGATTTACCCCGCGAGGCCCATCCGGGGTGACGGGGATCCGATAGGCATAGCCTGCGCTGACCATCCAGTCGCAGCCCCGTGCGGCAAGATTACTCAGCTCCTCTGCCGTCACGCGGCCGACGGTACAGGGAATGGCACGTGAGGCGGCGAAGGCGCGGACGCGGTCGTTGAAGTCACATACGCCGTCTGTGGGAAAGGTGTAGATGGCCATAATCTCAATGCCGAGTTCCTCGATGACCGACAGGCAGTCGGCAAAGAGATCGTAGCCGAAATAAACGATTTTCATGAGATGTTCTCCGAGTGTATCTTTGGGGATTTTACGGAATCCGATTCGGGATTTCTTCGGTGGCGGAAACGGGATAAACGCTGTCAAAATCAATGTGGTCCCCGCAATATTGCAGATATGCGTAATATTCGGTTCCCTGTGAGGATTCGGCTTTGACGTAAACGATCAGCTCGCCGCTTCCCGCCCCCGAGGCGGCACCCACGATTCTGCCCGAGGCACAGCCGAAGGGCAGGGCGAGTGTGTGCACGCGGGAGGTGCCCTCCCAATCCAGGCGGAAGGTCAGTCCTTCCGCAAAGAGATAGAGGCGGGGCGTACCGCCGATCGGTGCCGCAGTCAGCAGAGCATCCTCGGGCTTCGCCGCCAACAGAGCGGCTTCAAGCTCTCCGTCGATCGTCCGGCGGTCCGAGGGCAAGACCCGCTCCTCCGTACCGAATGAGAGGGTGAGGGTCATGCCGCTGTGCCGTGTGATCGGCTCGGCGGTTTTGTAGGTTGCGATAATCATCGTTTCACTCAGGGCGAAGGAGGGGGCGCTGAGAGGGATGATTTTGCGGTTGACGCGAAGGGTAAGAGGCGTTTCCTTGAAATAACGGTACAGGGCTTCCTCTCCGTGGGTGTCGGAAACCTTATTGATCACCTTGATGGGAATGTAAAGCTTCACTTCATCGGCTGAAATGCGGATGTATTCCCACGGCGTATTGTCCTGGGTATACGCCACGTCGAAGTGCGTGTCATAGGTGAGACCGAGCGTGAAGGGGTTTGCCCAGCGGTTCTCGGCGACGTTGTGTGCGGTATAGAACCAATCGGCCGAGGTGTTGTCTACTGCCAGGCCGAGGCCGTTTCCGCCAAAGGTGCAGGTAAGCGAAACCTCACTGCCGTCGGACAGGCGAACGGGGATGATGGCACGGTAATAGAAGCCCGATTCAAGCAGTGCGGTGTAGACCGAAAGATCGTAGTTGATGACGGCTTCCTTGCCGGCGGCAATCGTGAAGCGGGTGGGGGAGAAGGTCGGCGTGCCGTTGCAGGCAATCGGATACCAGTTGAAGTCCGATTCGGTACCGGCTCCTCTTCGTTCGAGACGGTAAGCGGTGGAGAGGGAGATGGGGGCGTCACTGCCGTTGACGATACGCACGCGGAGAAGATCGGGATCCTCGTCCCCGTTGCGGATCGGCGTGGTCAGCCTGATCCGCGCGGCAGGCGAGGTATCGGCGGCTTCGCGTGCAAGCCGTGCTTCCGACTCGGCAGAGAGACGTGCGTACTCTTCTCCGTCAATCTGGACGAGAAGGTCAAGCCAGCGGAAATCACCAAACTCACTGCCGACGTAGCCTCTGCGTACAGGATCCCAGCTGTAGCTGTGCATACCGATTGAGGTGCCGTAATTCTGCCAGAGGGTGAAGGCCTCTCCGTAATAGGAAATCAGTCCGGTTTCCTCGCGCAGGCGGCCGTTCTCGGGATAGGTGGCGAAATAAAGCCGATTGGTGGTCAGACGGAGAAGAAGATAATCCTGACCGTCAGCTGAGCAGATGCCCTTGAAATAGAGATCGGTATTGAGGGTTGGGGTGCCGGCGGTTTCGATGACGTCGGATGTGTGATCGAGCAGGAGACCGTCGCCCGAAATACGATAGGTAAAGCTTGTTTTCGAGGTTTTACCGTTCAGCGAGAGGCTGACGTAATCTACGACGAGGGTCAGCGAGCCGTCCGTTTGTTCGGCATAGGCGTAGTTGACGTTGAGAGCGATGATATCGCCGAATCCACGGTCCTCCAGCTTTGCACGCGAGACCGGGCGTCCGCGATCGGGGATCATGAGCTGTCTGAACTGTGCGGCGGGCTGATTGGCACAGACCGTGAGCGAATAGAAATCGGCGGTAATCTGTTTGTTTACCCCCTCAGCTTGCGGAAGATTCACGCGGGGCAGACGGATCAGGCTCGTGTAGTCGGTGGGGAGCGCGACGTCACCCGTCAGGGTGTAGTTGAGGTCGTGCTCGAGCTCGCTTGTAATCGGCGGTGCTGAGGCACCGATGATGAGTGCGCCGTCACGGTAGGCGGCCGTTTGTGCGGTGATGCCGCCGTCAGATGCGGTGAGCAGAGCAAAGGATGCGGTCTCGGGGACGTAATCGAGCGAGTAGACATTTTCGAGGCCGCCGAGGCGGGCGACGTAGAGACGGCCGTTTCGCTCGGTGAAAATACAGGGAATATCCGCCTGTGCCGTCATACTGCCGACGTATTCGATGCTGCCGTCACCGTCAAGGTCCTGGGCGGCAAGCGGATCGCTGACGTACATTCGAAGGATGAGCGTGCCGTTCTGCCATGCATAATAATGGGTTTGCGGCTTTCCGTTCTCCCGGCTTCTGACGCAGATCACGCTCTCTCCTGCCAGTACCTCCCAGGTGACCCCACCGGGATATTCCACGCGTTCAAGAATGCGGAATCCAAAGGTGTACGGCGTATCGGCTGTCCGGGGATAATTGATATGATAGGGAACGATCAGGACGTAATCCTTGTTTTTCGTTTGGAAAAAGCCCATCTGTGCGTCCTCGTGCCACTCGATGAGCATATAGTCGTCACCGATCGCTTCGGTACAGACCGTTCGCAGATCCTTTGGATAGCGCTCCTGCTCAAGTGTGAACAGCTTTTCGCCGATAGTATCAATCAACTGATAATGCGCGGTGAGGGCGCTGAGCGGTTCGTAATTCAGTACAATTTTTTCCTCCGGGACGGTGGGGAAGGTGACCGGGACCAGCGCGCCCGATCGATAGCGGAAACGCAGGATAACGGGGTCACCCGAGTAGGTCACGTTTTGTACGTGGAGATATCCGTCGGTATAGTAGACGTGCAGCTCGGTTTGGGCGGGGAAATAGGGGGCGATTGCGTCTGCCACATCGGTGTGGCAGAGCTCTCCGCTGCGGCAGGCGATCATTTTCCGCCCGACGTGGGAGGTCTTTTCGCAGACGAGCAGTTCAAGCACGCCGTCTCCGTCAAGATCAATCGGCAGGAGAGCATCGGTTATGATGAAGCAGCGATAAAGTGATTGCCCACTTCGGCGGTAGCACTCGGTCGTGACTCTGCCGTCATAGACGTATTCCACGAGAATCGCATCGCCGGGCAGGGCATCGGTATAGAGCGGAATACAATCGAGAATGGTCGTGTCATCGTATCCGTGAGCGGGTGAGACGATATAGAATTGATTGTTTTCTTTGCCTGCTTCGTCGATTAAGTAACGCTTTCCGTCTTTTTCGTAAATGGCAAGGCCTTCGTTGACCTCGCTCACTCTAACGTAGGTTTCGGCACGGCCGTCTCCATGGCGGATGCTGATGGCATTCTCGCTGAGTACGTAGTTCGCACCGGCAACTGCCAGGGGCGTGCGCTTGGCTTCGGTTTGATCAAATGGGGTAAAGACAAGCGGAATCGCACTTTCTTCGGTCGGTGTCAGCGCCGTCTTGGCGGCGGGGATGAGGGTGCCGTTCAGATAGAGATAGCTTTCACGCTTCTCTTCCTCACCGAATTGCAGGGAAACGTCGAAATAGGGCTCGTCAAAGGAGACGGAAATCATCGTAGCGTCGGGATACTGTGCGGCGAAAAAACGGTTGAGATTGATCTGATAGAGGGAACCGTCGCGCAGGGAAATAAGCGTATGATTCGGGATCATGAGACCGGCGTCTGCAATAAATTCGGTATTGCCGTCACCGTCGAGATCGGTGCGAAAGAGCGCGTTTGACGCGCCGAACCAGCGGCAGAGCTTGCCGTTTTCCCAGGTGAAAATATGAATCGAGCTGCGGCTTCCGCTGATATATTCAACCTCGATTGCGTCGGTTTGGCCGATGGTAATTCGCGCAAGGGTGCGGTATTGGCACATCTGGTACATACCGTGAATCGAGTTGACGATCATGAAGCCCTCGTCCCCCGTGGGATCAAGGATGAGTGCCTGCTCGTGTGCGTCGTTTTCATAGAAGGCGAGGCCGTCGATATTTTCGGTGATCGGCTTCCAGGTCGTTCGGTAAACGTCATCGACCGAGTAAACGGTGATTTCCCGACTGCCGAGATTGCGGTAGGATTTTTCATCCGCACCGCAGAGGGGATCGAGCTTGGCAGGGGATTTGGATGCAGGCTCCATCGGGAGGGTGAGCGGCTTGATTTCCGTTTCCACGGGAGGGAGGGAAGTCACGGCAGACTCGGTTGTTTCCTCTCCCGTCTGAGCGGTCGTGTCGGGATTTGCGGTGCTGTCCGCGGCGTCGGTGGTATCGTTCGGGAGAGCGGGGACGACCCGGCAGGCGGCAAGCGTACCCATCAGCAGGCAGACGGCGAGGGTGAGTGCGATCCATGCGCGGCCGCGCTTCTTTTGCGAGAGATCAAGAATGCCTTCAAAGCGGGCGCGGACGGCGTGTTTGTCGGGCTTGAACTGGGTGGTCAGTCCGTCTGCACGCCGACCGCCGCGGCGCAGAATCGACAGAAGGACGTAGCCGTACCCGCGGCGGGCATCTTCATCCATACCGTTCAGCACGGCCTCGTCGCAGGAAAGCTCGGTTTCCTCATGGAAGCGGCGTGCGGCGAGATAAACGACCGGATTGAACCAATGCACAGAGAGGGCAAAGAGAGAGAGTAGCTTCAGCCAAAGGTCACGGCGGCGAATATGGGTCAGCTCGTGCGAGACGATGCCGACGAAGGCGGCAGGGGTATCCACGCCGTCGGGGAGAAGAATCACAGGGCGGCGGAAGCCGTAGACCAGCGGACTGCCGAGATCGGGGCAGACGCGGATTTGCGGCACCTCCCGCAGAGCCATGCGAATGCAGAGCCGCTCGTGAAGTCGGCAAAGGGCGGGATCGGTCAGCGGGGTACCGAGCTTGTTCAGCCGTGCGTTGAGTGCAAGGGCGCGGCCGAGGCGCAGGGTAAGCAGGAGGAGGGCGACCGCAAGCCAGAGCACGGCGGCGAGCAAAATCGGATCGGGAAGCGCCGATGCTGATACAGGCTCTTCTGCAGGAAGCGTTGGAGTGACGGCAGGGGCGGAGTTAGTCGTCGGGGCGGTCGGTACGGGAACGGCAGGGTCGTTGCTCGGTGCGGTGACGGCGGGGAAGAAGACCGGATCGGGAACGGTGGGGATAATTTCGCCGCCGGTCGGGAGAGCGTTGGTCTCGGGTGCGTGAACGGCACCCGGATTGCTTGCAAGGTCGGAGAAGTCGGGCTCGACGGGGAGAATCTCCTCCACGACGGTGGGCGTCTTTTCCATGCGGGGGAGCTGAATGGACAGACCGTTCGGCAGAAGGGGAAGGGTAACGGGCAGCGCCAGACGGGCAATGATCAGCATCCAGATCAGATAGCGTGCAGCGGCGCGCATCCGTCCAAGCGGGCGATGCAGTGCCGTGAGGAGAAGAACGACGACCGACGTGCTGACCGACACGGTCAGCACAGCGGCAAACAGACGGTAGGTGATTTCAGTCATCTTTTCCACCTCTCTTTCCCTTGGCCAGCAAAAGCTCCAGCTCGTTTAAATCCGCTTCGTCAAGTGCGCTCGATTCGATCAAGGAGGCTACGAGGGTGCTGACCGAGCCGCGGCAGAGCTTATGCATCAGCACGCTTGACTCGGCGGCGCGGTATGCCGATTCCTTGACGATCGGGCGGTAAAGCTTGTAATTGCGCTCGGTCTCGGCGGCGACGAAGCCGCGCTCGCAGAGACGCCCGAGCAGAACCTGCACGGTGGCCTTCTGCCAATCGTGCTCGGCAGAGAGCGCCTCACGCAGCTCAAGCACCTTCATCGGCCGCTTGGCCTTCCAAAGTACCAGCATAATCTCAAGCTCCGCATCGGGCAGATGCTCAAGCGTTCGTTCTTTTATGTGCTTCATCTTTGTGTCCTCCTTTGGAGATGTGCAGACATTTGTCATCGTTTTCAGTGTATCACAAGTGCAGACATTTGTCAACGTTTTTCTGCGGGTTTACGCAAAAAATTTTTTTCGTCGTCTGCCGTGCAAACAAAATGGGAAAATTCCGTCTTTTTGCAAATCCCTCTTGCAAAACGGATGGATTTCTGCTATAATAGATGGGTAAACGGCGCGCACGCCGTAAAATAAGGCCATACCAGCCGGGGAATTAGCGGAGCCCTGTACCTGAAATCCGCTACAGCAGGGGTGGATCCCCCGTTTGAGGGCATCTCGCAAGCGGTCTTGCGCCGTGATCCTGCTGTGTTGACGAGGGGGTCTCGCGCAATCGGGAGCTGTGAACCATGTCAGGTGGGGAACCAAGCAGCATTAAGCAGTCAACCCGTTGTGCCGCGAGGAAGCCTTCTCCGAGCAGCAGCCACGGGCCGCGCGCGGGCGAGGCGTTCGATCTCGGGGTGTATGGTCTTATTTTGCGGCGAGCGTGCCGATTTTGTTTGATGAAGGAGGATTCCGTAATGCACCGTGCTTTATACCGCAAATGGCGTCCGCTGACCTTTGACGAGGTGTGCGGGCAGGAGCACATTACCTCTATCCTCAAATACGAAACACAGAACAATAAGTTTTCGCACGCCTATCTTTTCTGCGGTTCGCGTGGAACGGGAAAGACAACCTGCGCAAAGCTGCTTGCCCGTGCGGTAAACTGTACATCCCCCCGCGACGGTAATCCCTGTGGGGAATGCGAGGCATGCCGCAGTATTCTTGACGGATCGGCAACCGACGTGCTGGAGATGGACGCCGCCTCCAACAACGGCGTGGAAAATATCCGTGATATCCGCGACGAGGTGGTCTATACGCCCTCCTCTCTGCGCTACCGTGTGTATATCGTGGACGAGGTGCATATGCTCTCGGGCAGTGCATTCAATGCACTGCTCAAAACGCTGGAAGAGCCGCCGGCGCACGTCATCTTCATTCTGGCCACTACCGAGCTGCATAAATTGCCCGCAACCATTATCTCGCGCTGTCAGCGCTTTGATTTCCGTCGGATCACGGTGCCGGTCATCGTCGATCGGCTGGAGCAGATTGCAGCGGTCGAATCGATTTCGCTGATGCACGACGCGGCAATCCGTATTGCGCGAATCGCACAGGGCGGTATGCGGGACGCACTCAGCCTGCTTGAGCTGTGCGGCGGAAGCGACCGCACGGTGACCGAGGAGGTTGTCCGCGAGGTGACCGGCGGCAGCAGCCGCGAGCAGCTGGCGCAGACGGTGACGGCGATTGCCGACCGCGATACCTCGGTCTTGTTTGCCATCATTGACGACGTGGTTACCTCATCCCGTGACGTGGCCGTTTTCTGGCAGGATCTGATTGCCTTTTATCGGGATATGCTGGTGATGCTCTCCACCCCCGACGCGGCACGCTATCTGGATCTGACGGGCGCAGAGCATGAACAGCTTGCCGCTCTGGCGGCACGGTTTGACCGCGAGACCATCCTCGCACACACGCGGCATCTGGAAAATGCGCTTTACACCATGCAGAGAAGCGGCGCCATTAAGCGGATGTGTGCCGAGCTTGCCCTGATTCGTCTCTGCGATCCGCGGCTTGATGCGGATAATGACGCTCTGCTTGCCCGTTTGGCCGATCTTGAGCGCAAGCTTGCCCTGCTCTCGGCCGGCGGTATGTCCCATTTATCGGCTGCAGTACAGCCATCGTCCGCGCCGATTCCGACGGAGACGGCGACGGACGGGCCGCAGGCAGCGCACGAAGCGAAGGATGAGCGCGGCGCAGAAGTGCCGACTCCCGCTCCCGTCACGCCGGCCGAAGGACTGCGCGGTCTCTCGGTTTGGCCCGAGGTGATCGAGCAGCTTCGCGGCCGCGACCCGGCGCTGAGCAGCTTCCTTCAGCGTGCCCGTGCGGCCCAGGGGAAGGACGGCGGCGTGATTATTCGCGTGCCGAACGCCTTTATTCTGACCATGATTGACCGCCCGGTCAATCGGGAGCTTATCCTGTCCGCCATCGCGGCACAGGCAGAGCAGCCGCCGACGGGACTTCGCTTTGATGTGGCATCCACCGAGGAAACTCTGCCCGACGACGATATTTTTACCGCAATTGAGGGATAGTGTCTCTCTTGAATTTGCCTATATTTTGATTGAACATAAAGGAGATTTAAACCATGAAAGCAAGACTTCCGAAGGGTGTGGGCGGCGGCCCGCAGAATATGAACGCCATGATTCGCCAGGCACAAAAGATGCAGGAGGATATGGAGGCACTTCAGGCTGATCTGGATGCACGCGAATACGATATTTCGGTCGGCGGCGGTGTTGTCGGCGTGAAGATTAACGGACGCCGTGAGGTACTGCAGATCGATATCAAGCCCGAGGTCGTTGACCCCGATGACATTGAGACCCTCTCCGATCTTTTGGTTGCCGCTGTGAATGAGGCAATTAAGCGCGTAGAGGAGACCAATAACGCAGAGATGCAGAAGATTACCGGCAGCATCGGTATGCCCGGTCTGTTCTGATCCTATGGCAGACTATATTGAGCCGCTGCAGGCGCTCTGCGAGCAGTTTCAGCGGTTGTCCGGAATCGGGCGCAAAACGGCACTTCGTCTGGCCTTCTCGGTACTCGAATCGAGTGAGGAGGAGGCGGCCGCATTTGCGCAGGCTATTCTTGATGCCAAATCCAAAATCCACCTTTGCCCCGTTTGCCAGAATCTGACCGACAGAGAGCTCTGTGCTGTCTGTGCGGACGATCGGCGCGATCCGACCACGATCTGCGTGGTGGAGGATCCTCGTGCAGTGCTGGCACTGGAAAAGGTGAAGGAGTACCGCGGAAGATATCACGTCCTGCACGGTGTTATCTCACCGATGAACGGCGTCGGCCCCGATCAGCTCAAGATCAAGGAGCTGCTTGACCGACTCTCGGACGAGCAGGTGAGCGAGGTAATCGTGGCAACCAATCCGACCGTAGAGGGCGAGGCCACCGCCATGTATATCTCCCGTTTGCTGACACCCTTTGGGGTAAAGGTAACCCGTCTCGCCTATGGAATTCCGATGGGCGGTGATCTTGAATTTGCCGATGAAATCACCCTATACCGTGCGCTTGAAGGACGCCGGGACGTGGAATAACCAAAGGAAGTGCCGCACAAATTTGCGCGGCACTTCCTTTTTTTGTTGCCCGAAATGGGTGTTTTCTGCCTTTTGGGGGCGGATTTTACCACAATTAGATAACCATTGCTGTATTCGTTCGATATTCATCATACGTTTTGGGGGCAAAAATCGTTGTTTGATGAAAATCGAGTAAAACGACATATCGGCGTGAAAGGCGGGAAAAACGTATCCGTGACGGCGCAGGACGATGACGATTTGTACTCTTCTATGAAACAGAACCGATAGCGCTTCATACTGCTCTATCGGTTCTGTTTCGCGAATGACCATCTGTCTCTCTGCCCTCGCCTTCGGGGCATTCTCCGGATGGGCGAGGGTCAGCCTCTCTTCATCCCGCTGCGCAGACGCATCAGGGTCAGTCTGTTTCGGACGAGCGGGGAATATTCAAGTAGGATGTCCAGCTTGTCCTCAGGGATCTCAATTTCGCTGAGGGTGGTTTTTGCACCCAGAATCTGATATTTTTCCATGAGCTCGTCATAGGTGGGAATACCGTCGATCACGGCGCAGATTTCATTCCAGTGCTCGGTCACGCTCGCGGCAGATACGGTCAGCGCGCAGTCCCGTTCGTTTTCCTTGATGATGGCGGCACTCAGCCGATCACCGAACATGGCTTCGATATACGCGCGGTCGGGTGCGGAATAATCGTTCCGGGGTTTTATACCGTCAGTCCGCATTCTGTGGTATTCTCTGCAGACTTGCAGCGTGCCGACGCCGACCTTTTCACCGTGCAGGGCGGCGGATGCTGCCCCCAATCCCTCCGGCTGCATTTCGATCAGATGCGAGATGTGATGCTCCGCCCCTGAGGCACAGCGGGAGTTTCCGAGCATCTGCATTGCCAGTCCCGACATCAAAAGACCGTAGATGAGCTTTTCAATGGCTGTCGGATCGCCGCGCTGAATGGCAGAGGCGTTTTTCGATACTGCCAGCGTTGCATCCATGGTCATGTCGTGGATCACGGGGCAAAAATATTCACCGGTCAGGAGATGTGCAATTCTCCAGTCGGCCAGGGCGATGAATTTGCCGATCATATCGCCGAATCCGGAGTTGGTCAGACGGGCGGGGGCGCGGGAGAGAATCTCGCTGTCCGCGATCACCAGCTTAGGGGCAACTGCCGTGAAGGTTTTTTTGTATCCGTCCCAGGTCATTGCGGCGACCGAGGAGCAAAAGCCGTCAACACTCGCGGCGGTCGGGCAGGAGACGAAGGGAATCCCCATTTCGTAGGCGCAGTAACGGGTGATATCGTGAACGGTGCCGGAGCCGACGGCAATCAGATAATCTGCATTTTCGGGAAGCTCTGCCTTAGCCAGGGCAACGCCGTGATTGTCGGCGTGGAGATTTTCGGGCGGGAGAATGATTTCGCAGTCAGCCGTCGGGTGCTTACCTGCCGTGGCGCGGTAAGTATTTTCATCATAGATGGCAACCGCAAAGCCGTGCAGTCCGGACTGCGCGATATAGCCGTTCGCTTCGGCCATGCAGTCTGCTTTGATCACACAGTATTCGGTGACCATTTGATGGGTACGTCCGCAGGTGCAGGGGCGGTTGTACTGCTTGCTGTCAATGATCATGGTTTTTCTCCTTTTGTCCGTAGTATGCGTTTTCTCCGTGCTTGCGCAGATAGTGCTTGTCAAGGAGAGCATGAGCGAGCGTGGCGTCGGGATTCAGGCGAAGCGTATGCCAGGCCATGTGCGCTACCTCCTCGAGAATGATTGCGTTTTTCACCGAGTCGGCGGCATTTTTGCCCCAGGTGAAGGGACCGTGGGAATACACGAGGGCGGCGGGAATCTGACCGACGGTCTCTGCGGTAAACAACTCGGTGATTACCTTGCCCGTTTCGCGCTCGTATTCCCCGAAGATCTCCTCGTTCGTCATTTCTCTCGTGCAGGGAACGGCACCGTAGAAGGCGTCGGCGTGTGTCGTACCGAGCGCGGGGATTGCCATTCCGCATTGCGCAAAAATCGTTGCCCAGCGCGAATGGGTGTGGGTAATACCACCGATTTGGGGGAATTTTTTGTACAGCTCAAGATGGGTAGGGGTATCGGAGGAGGGCTGCAGATCACCGTCGATGATCTTGCCATCCAAATCCACGACCACCATATCGGCCGCCGTCATCCCGGCATAGCTGACACCCGAGGGCTTAATGACGACGTATCCCGTCTCTCTGTCAAGCTCGGATACGTTCCCCCAGGTCAGGGTAACGAGGTTATGCTTCACCAGCGACAGATTCGCCTCAAGCACGCGTGATTTGATTGATTCAAGCATAAATGACACTCCGTATTGACTTATTTGTTTTTTCTGCTATAATTATAATAGATGGTTGTTTGAATGACAATATGTGGCGAAAAAATAGATGAATAATCAAAATAATCCTTAAAATGAGCAAAAGAGGTGGATAAATGAGCATAACGAAGCGTCAGGAACAAATTTTGGAGCTGTTGAACGAAAACAGCTTTTTGACGGTCGAGCGGCTTTCCGCCCTAATCTATACCTCTCCATCCAGCATACGCAGGGATTTGACCCACCTGCAGAATATGCATCTGATTAAGCGCACGCACGGTGGAGCCGGTGCACTGAACGGAAATAATCAGGCGCCGCCCTTTAACAGCCGCCTGGAGCAGAATGCGGTCGGCAAACGGAAAATTGCCAAAAAAGCAGCCGCGCTGCTCTGTGACGGGCAGACGGTAATGCTCGACGGATCGACGACGGCCGGCTTTTTGGTGCCGCATATTGCCAAGCACAAAAACATCGTGCTCTTCACCAATAATATGATGACGGCGATGAACGCGATCAATTACGGGATTCATACCTATTGCATCGGCGGAAGCAGCATAAATCAGTCTCCCGTGCTGGGTGGACCGATCGGATGTAAAATCATTTCCGAAATTCATGCCGACATTTTCTTTTTCTCCTCGCACAGCCTGGATAAAAACGGCGTTATTTCCGATCCCACCGAGGAGGAAACCTACCTTTGCTCACTCATGCTCAAAAATTGCCGCCAAAGCGTCTTTTTGTGCGACAGTGAGAAATTCAACCGCAGTGCACTCTATACGCTTGCGACAATCAACGACGTGGATTATGCGGTGTTTGATACCGAATGGCAGGAGCTTCAGGCAAGCTGCAAAATTCTGTAAGCTCAAACGGGTCTCGAAAACGGGGTGCCGCGCTTTCCGCGCGGCACCCCGTTTTCGGTTAGTATGTCACGTATTTATTCAGCCCGCATCAGATGCTTTGAAGGCCAGGTTGATCGCGCCGATGCCGCCGTTGATGTCGATTTCATTTTCACCGTTTCCTCGCTCCTTGATGGAAGAAACAACCGATCCGTCAACGGTGAGGGTGCCAAGCCCTTTTTCGACGTCCAAACGGTAATCGGCTCTGTTTCCGATAACGGTGATATTCGACTCACCGATGCCCAGATCAAGATCGCTCTCTCCCGTCAGCTTGGTCGTCAGATTCAGCTGACCCACCCCCATATCCAAATCGAGATGGCGGAGTGCGCCGCCGGATACGGTAATCTTTCCGGCACCGCCGTCAATATCGGCAGCGGAGAGGGCGATCAGCGTGTCGATTCTGACCTCTCCCGCGCCAAGCACGAGCTTCAGCGTGTCGGCCGACAGGTAATCGGCCGTCAGCCTTCCCGCGCCCGTCGTGATATCGGCTTTTTGGAAGGTCGTATTGGCGGGAACGAAAAGTGTCAGAAGGGCGCCGGTATATTTGCTGCTGAACTTTTGGGTTTCTTTGATCGTGAGGACGCCGTTTTTATCCTCGACGGTAAGATACTTTAAGTTGCTTTCTACGGCAAAGCGGTCTCCCTGTTTGATGGTGAAATCGGCGGCGTTGATCTCAACATGAAGGCGTTTGATATCGGGGGATACCGAATAGGTCAGAACTTCCCCTGTCACCGCGTCGTTATTGAAAAATCTGCCGAATATGCCAAACATTCTCAAAACACCTCCAACGATACTGACCGCGAGAAGGACGGCAAGCGCAACGGCGAAATATCGGATAATCTTCTGCGTAGAGGTCATTTGATTTCAATGCCTCCGAACATAGCAGTTCCGTTGACGTATAGCGTGGGTGCATCCGTGTGTACGGCGGCTTTATTGGAGATGCCGCCGAAGACACAGTTGGAGCTTACCTTGACGTTGATATGATCGGGAACGAGAATGTCGATGCCGCCAAAGATTGCGGAGGCTTGGATGGCGCAGTCTTTTTCGATGATTGCCTTGCGCAGATCACACTTTACTCCGCCGAAGACCGCGGAGAGCTCCGCGCCTTCAAACACCTCTCCGTCGTAATTCAAATCGCAGGATGAGAAGGTGGCACAGCCAACTCTTGCCTCACCGCCGTTCAGTCTGATCCGGGCAATGAGATCATTGGCCTTGCTGCCGAAAAGTCCCGTCAGTACCATCTTGAGGCCGACGATGACGATGACGGCGGGGATGAGCAGCTTCCACAGCATGGAAAAGCTCAGTACGTCCTGACAGGCGAGCAGCAGACAGACACCGACGGCAACGCCGATCAGATTGCCCGTCTTTTCGCGCTCGGTGAATAAGCCAACGGCACAGGGGACGATGATGAACAGCGTCCACCAGCCGTCGAAGAAAATATTGATGTCGGTAACGTTCAGGGCATTGAGCGCAAATAATACGCCTGCCGCGATCAGCACGATTCCCAAAATTATACTGCGCAGTTTTCTCATGGCTTTAACCTCTGCTTTTACATTTAATGAAGAAATACGGGGTGGAAATGAATTGTCAATTGATTAAAGGAGCTTCTCGAGCTCGCGGATGACGGCGAGTGAATAGTGGGTGAAGCCCATGTCATTCGGGTGCAGCCGAAGGTCGCCGAAGAAGTGACGATTGTGCGGAA
>JAZODX010000134.1:0-3608 GCA_045597265.1 Eubacteriales bacterium
CTTTTTTATTCTTTACGGACTTAACGTCTCTTTTCGGCAATCTCCATGACGAGATCGGTGACGAACTTGTCGACCGGTACCGAGCCCAGATCGCCGTTTTTCCAGGAACGGACGGCAACGGCGTTCTCTTCCATTTCCTTATCGCCGATGATGAGCATATAGGGGGTTTTATCGAGCTGAGCGGCACGGATCTTATAGCCGATGGTTTCGTTGCGGCCGTCGATTTCGACGCGCATACCCACGTTGTCGAGTTTAGCCTTAACCGACTTTGCGTATTCCATCTGCTCGGGGCCGAAGGGAAGGATCTTAATCTGCGTGGGGGCCATCCACATGGGGAGTGCGCCTGCATATTTTTCGATGAGGTAAGCGAGGGTGCGCTCATAGCATCCGAGGCTGGTACGGTGGATGATATAAGGACGGACCTTCTTATCGTCGCGGTCGGTATAGACCATATCGAATTGCTCGGCGAGCAGCTGGTCGACCTGAATGGTAACGATGGTATCCTCCTTGCCGAACACGTTCTTATATTGAATATCGAGCTTAGGACCGTAGAAGGCGGCCTCGCCGATACCGATCTTATAGTCGACGCCGAGGTCATCGAGAATTTTCTTCATGATACCCTGTGCCTCGTCCCACTGTTCCTCGGTGCCGATATACTTTTCACGGTTGTTGGGATCCCACTGCGAGAAGCGGAAGGAGCAGTCCTCGAGCATGCCGACGGTATCGAGGCAGTATTTGGCCAGCTCAAGGCAGCCCTTGAACTCTTCCTCAAGCTGATCGGGACGGAGGATGAGGTGACCCTCGGAGATGGTGAACTGGCGGACGCGGATCAGACCGTGCATCTCGCCGGAATCCTCGTTGCGGAAGAGCGTGGAGGTCTCACCCAGACGCATGGGCAGATCACGATAGGAGCGTGCGCGGTTGAGGTAGACCTGATACTGGAAGGGGCAGGTCATGGGGCGCATTGCAAAGCATTCCTTGGAGGTGTCGTTCGGATCGCCGAGGACAAACATACCGTCAAGGTAGTGATCCCAGTGACCGGAGATTTTGTACAGATCGCTCTTGGCCATAAGCGGCGTTTTGGTCAGGAGATAGCCGCGTTTGGCTTCCTCGTCCTCGACCCAGCGCTGCAAGATCTGAACGACCTTTGCGCCCTTGGGGAGAAGAACGGGCAGACCCTGACCGATGACGTCAACGGTGGTGAAGTATTCGAGCTCGCGGCCGTGCTTGTTGTGGTCGCGCTTGCGGGCTTCCTCAATCTGTGTGAGGTGAGCTTTAAGGCCGTCCTTGGTCGGGAATGCAGTGCCGTAAACGCGCTGGAGCATCTTATTGTTCTGGTCACCCTTCCAGTAAGCACCGGTGCACTGGGTCAGCTTGAAGGCCTTGACGGCGCCGGTTGCGAACATATGCGGGCCTGCGCACAGGTCGGTAAACTCGCCCTGGCGGTAGAAGCTGATGACGGCATCCTCGGGAAGCTCGTTGATGAGCTGAACCTTATAGGGCTCGTCGAGCTCAGTCATGAGGGCAATCGCCTCTGCGCGGGGCAGCTCAAAGCGCTCGATGCGCAGGTTTTCCTTGACGATCTTCTTCATCTCGCCCTCGAGTGCGGTCAGCACCTCGGGAGTGAAGGAGATTTCGGAGTCGAAGTCGTAGTAGAAGCCGCCCTCGATGGCGGGGCCGATGGTCAGCTTGGTTGCGGGGTAGAGGCGCTTAACGGCCTGCGCCAGAATGTGCGCGGCGGTGTGACGGAAGACGTGTGCGCCGCCCTCGTCGGCAAAGGTGAGCAGCTTGACCTCGTCGCCGGCGGAGAGGGTCTTGGTGAGGGCGCAGAGCTCGCCGTTGACCTCGGCGGCGAGAATTTCGCGGCTGATGAGGCCTGCCGCCTGGGCCGCGTCGTAGACGCTGACCTTTTCTTCGGCGCAGAAGGGGGCGCCGTTGATGGTAATGTTCATGGAATACTTCCTTTCTATGATATCGATTTGATTAACACAAAGAAAAAACCCGAACATACCGCAGTATGTTCGGGGTGTGGATACAGATTCACACGGTTCCACCCGAGCGTTTCACTCAGAGAAATGCGTTAAGTTAAGCAAACGAGTGGTACCGTTACCGTCCCGTGACGTGCCTTACAGCGGATAGCACGCTCTCTGTGCGCGGGATGATGGTGACGACGTGTCACGTTCACGGGGTATTATACCGCATTGTGCGGCATTTTGTCAAGTCCTATTTTTGACAATCAGAAATTTCCGCTCTTGCGTCGGTTGTAATCGGAGCGGGGATTGACGATCTCGCGCCAGTCAAGGTCACCGCGGTCAAGCGAGCAGACGAGCACCTCGGCCGTGGCGATATTGGTGGCGTAGGGAATGTTGTAATAATCGCACATCCGCAGAAGCTCTTGGTCGGTTTCGTCAATGTAATCCTTCTGCCGCGTGTCGCGGAAGTAGAGCAGAACGTCAATTTCGTTATAGGCAATACGGGAGGCAATCTGCTGTTCTCCTCCGTGCTCACCGGTCAAAAGGCGCTCGATGTGCAAACCCGTGGCATCGGATATATATTTTGCAGTAATGCTGGTCGCACACAGATTATGCTTGCTCAAAATTCCGCAATAGGCGATGCAGAATTGGGTCATCAGTTCTTTCTTCATGTCATGTGCGATGATCGCGATTTCCATCAGATTATCAAGTCCTTTCTTTTGTTCTGTCAGAATGAATATGTTATCCCAAGGAGGCGATAGCCCGCTTCTCGGGGGAAACGGCAAAATCAGCGCTCAACCAGACGGCGGCGGCGAACGCGGCGGAAGCCGGAAAAGAGGGGGCGGCTCTCTCCGCAGAGACGAGCGGCAAGATTATCGATTGCGCGGGCGGTGTTGCGGTCGGCAGACTCGGTATAGAGCTTGCCCGACTCCTGACCGAACTCAAGTGCACGGTCCTCGGGAATAACGCCGAGAATCGGGGTGCGCGTCATATCAATAATCGTATTGATGCCGGGGCGTCGACCGTCCATGACGGCGTCAATATCGAATCGGTTAAGAATCAGCTTTTGGCCCGGCACACCCCTGCTGTCCAGCAGAAGCCCGGTTTTTTCGGCACCGCGAATCGCGGCGGGATGATGCCCGGTCACGATCAGCGCCATATCCGCATTCTGTGCAGCCAGGGTAAGCAGAGCGTCGGCACTGCCGGGCGTATCAATCAGAATGAAGTCAGCACCCGTTTCTTCCCCTGCTTCACGCAGAAGCTTCTCAAAGGAAGCGGTGAATGCCGCGTCAATGAGCGTACTCGGCTCGTTTTCACCGAGGAAGGGGGCGGGGAGCAGCTGGAGCAGATCGGAGCGGCGATCGGTCAGCAGTGCGTCGGCCAGCTTAGCGCGGCCTGCAATGACGTCGCAGAGATCGTACAGCACGACGTCCTCACAGCCGAAGAGAAGATCGAGCGTGCGGTTGGAGAAATCACAGTCAACGGCAAGCACGCGTTTGCCGCGGCGTGCCAATGCAAGCGCCAGATTGGCGGTAACGGTGGATTTGCCCACACCACCTTTGCAGGAGGTGATGAGGATTGAGACAAATTTACAAGAATTATCCGGCATATTCGCTCTCCTCTGTGCAAATTGCC
>JAZODX010000135.1:0-8213 GCA_045597265.1 Eubacteriales bacterium
TTTGTTCAATAGTCTCTGTAATTGCTGTTTTTCTTTTGTGTCGGCCGCAGGTTTACGCCGTGCTTGTTGACGTTCTCGACGCCGCTCTTGACGGCGTAGGCGATGAAGACGCCGAGGATGACGTCGATTGCGGTCTGGGACAGGCTTTCGGCAATCTCGTAGCGGCCGAGGTAGGCGAGGCCATAGGAACACCACACCCAGGCGATCGCGTTGACGATGATCACCAGCACGGCAAGCTTGGTAAAGGTGTCAAGCCAATTACGGCGGGCGACGGGCTGCTTGCGCTTGCTCTTCATCTGCCACCGAGCCTCTGATACAGCCGATGGAGAAAGACCGCCATCTGCCGACGGGTGCAGGGCTCGTCCAGCATGAGGTTTCCATTACCGTCGCCGTAGATGATGCCGTTCTCGACCGCCCATGCAACCGCCTCGTCGCTCCATGCGGTGTCGGATGCGATTGCCTTGACATCGCCGATCTTGTTCTCAATCCCGAGATAGGCCGCGGCGTCGATCTGTCGGTTTGCTCGGTCCCGCACTTCAAAATGCAGGTGTATGCCGGTACTGTAGCCGGTCGTGCCCATGATGCCGATCACGTCCCCCGCCTCAACGCGCTGGTTTGCCTCCACGCGCCGCTCGGCAAGATGGCAATAGTATGCAACGTTTCCGTCATCCCCGAGGATAGCGACATAATTGCCCCACTGCCATGTGGCGTCGCCTCGGTCGGTCACGATCTGCGACACAGCAACCCTGCCGCCCACCGCCGCACGCACGGTGCGGTCGGTCGAGACAAGATCAAGGGCGCCGTGCCATTCGTTCGGCTGACCCGTGATGGGGTTTGTGCGATATCCGTATACGGATGTCATGCGTATATTTCCTTCAAGCGGAAGGATTGCCATGCTCTATTCCCCCTTCGTTTCCCGCCAATCCTCCAGGCGGATGATGCGCTTTTCATGCGCGTCGATCTCCTCACCGTGCTTATCCACACGGGTTTTGAGATCATTGTGCACCTTGTCGCTGTTCTCACGGAACTCACGCAGGGTGGTCCGCAGCTCGGTCATTGCGGCGGTGTTCTTCGAGAGCACCGTGCAGAAGGAGATGAGAAACCCGCCGATCGTGATCAGCCCGACCAAAATCTCCCACGTCATGCCTCACTCACCTCCTCCACGTAAAGCCCCACAAGGTCGCACAGAGCATGATAGACAGGCGTACCCGTGTCACGGGTACAGCGATAGCTTACGCCGTCCTGCGTGTAATACTTGCCCGCTTCAAGCGCCATATTGCCATTGTATGGGATAGGATCATCCGCTGTACCTGCATGAGCTTCATCAATGCGCGCAAAGAGTGCCTCTGTGCCCTCTCCCGGTACGTAATGTGCGACGAATGTGTACTCCGCCTGCACCGTCTTGTAGAGATTGCCGCCATAGGTGAATTTGAAGCCTGCCCCCTTGGCGGTATATCCTCCGGCAGCAAGCCTCTCAAAGGTCGGGTAGAGTGCTTTTCCGGCAAGCGCCGCCTCGTCTGGCGCGTACTGTGCCAGGCTTTCTATCTGTGCGCGGATTGCCCGCGCCTTCTCAATTACCGTGCTCATCCTCATTCCTCCAATCCGAGCAGAATATTGTTGGCCGTCTCAAGCTCGGCCAGCTTGATCTCTGCCTCGGTTCGCCGTGCCATCTTGACGCAGATCAGCACCTCGGCTGATCCTGCAACGCCGTACTCTGCTTTCGTGAGGCTCACCCGCTCGGTATAGCCCTCGTGCGCGTATTCCTCCTCACCGACCGCAAGGACGAGTGCCGCGCAGTTCTCGGCCGTGAAGCGTGCGTCTGCCTCGTCAAGGGTGATTGCGCCGGGATCAATGAAAAAGCTGAGCACGTCGCGGTATGCGTCCCGATAATGCTCCTTGCCGCCGCGGCAGGTCACCAGCGCAAGGGTGCTGCCGTCGGCAAAGGTTAATGTTTGTGCCATAATTTCCTCCTGTTTTTCTTATTTTATGTTTTCACGACACCGCCGACGCATTTGGCCGACGATGCCCCTCGAATTACGCCGCCCACGCAGACCACGGGGGAAGCGTCACGGACGACACCGCCCACGCAGACGGCGTCTCCCGCCGATACCACGGCGTATGCGGCATAGGCTGTACCGTTCGACGAGATCCAGCAGTTGAAGCCGATGTATTCGTAATCGTCGCCGATGTCCTCCGTATAGCTTGCCGACCCGCTGAAGCCCGACGTAACGACGTATACGTATCCGTCCGATCCCACACCCGGCGAGCCGTTGGCAATATTTTTGTATACGCGGACCGTCAGGGTATCCGGGCCGTCGGGTGATCCGTAGTTATTACCAATCACGACATACGTACCAACCGGGACGCCGATCTCCCACTCGTAGTAGGAATAGCTCGAACCGGGCTCGCTTGCCGTCTCGGTCCAGCGTATTTGGTCGCTCAGCTCGATATCCACGTAATCGGTACCCACCGCCTTGACCGTATAGGTGCGGTATACGTAGATCGACGCGGCATACGTATTTTCGCCGATATATTCATCAAACGATGCACGCACGCTGTCGGTCAGCATAACCGAGCTTGTCTTCAGTTCCACCTTGGCCATTCGCCCACCGCCTCATGAATAGACAAAGGCAACCGTGCCGTTTTCCATGCTTGTGGGGGTGGACGACACAATGGCCGCGTTGCGCAGCTTGTAACTCGAATAGGCCGTATCATTGGCCGCCGTCACCGCACCGATGAACGTGCCGCCGGACTGCGGCATGAAAGGGCCATCCTGCAGAGAGGCAAGCATGGCGTAAAATGTCTCTTCCGTCATCGACATCCCCGCTTCCATTGCCTGATCATAAGCGGATGCTCCGGCATAGCCGCGCTCGCCCTGTGGGCCTTGCGGTCCTTGGTCGCCCTTTGGTCCTTGCTCGCCCTGCGGGCCTTGCGGGCCGGTTGCACCGGTGTCTCCTTTCGGGCCTTGCTCACCCTGCGGGCCTTGAATCGTGCCATTATTGACCCAGACAGCGTGCACAGCGTCCCATATATAAATGTTGTACGGTGCAGCCGTACCGATACCGTATGCCGAACCCGCTTCCGGTCTCGGCACAGCAGACTGCAATGCAGACAGGCTCGCGTAGTAACCGAGGATAGCGAAATCTGCGCCATCCTCGCCGCGCTCTCCGGGCAGTCCCTGCGCTCCCGTCGCGCCGGTGTCTCCCTTCTCGCCCTTCTCTCCTTTTTCGCCTTTTTCGCCGCGCTCTCCGGGCAAGCCCTGCTCACCCGTGTCTCCCTTCGGGCCTTGCGGGCCGGTGGCACCTGTATCCCCTTTTTCTCCCTGCGGCCCTGTCTCGCCCGTGTCGCCTTTCTCTCCCTTCGGGCCCTGCAGGGCGCCGTTGTTGACCCATTTGTTATGCGCGCCGTCCCATATCCATATGGGATAGGGCGCGGCCGTGCCGACGCCGTATGCGTCACCGGGGTTCGGGTTAGGGATGGCAGCTTCCAGCGCAGACAGGCTGTCGTAATAGCCGAGAATGGCAAAGCCGTCTCCCGCCTCGCCCTTGAGGGAGGCCAGCCATTCGTCCTCACCTCCGACAAAGCCGTGCTTGACGGCAATGGCGTATGCGGAGATATAATAGCCCTCCTTCTCCGCGCCGCCGTCAGCGGGGCGATATCGGTCGGCATACCATATCGTATATTCCGAAAAATACTGATTGAACATGGCCACCGTGTTGGCGTACCGATTATATTCGCCGTTCGCAAAGTCCACCATGGCCACAAGATAGGCACGGTACAACTTATCGTGCGGCGGGGCGGCGAGCAGCTCGGTCTCGGGATCGGTGTCCCCGTCGTAGGTCACGATATCCGCCCCCGAGAGCAGCATGACCTCGGTCTGTACCAGTCCCTCGCATTCACTGAGCCATATCGCCTTGGCCGCGTAATCAAACGCGTTCGGTTTGATCGCGTCCACATAGGCGATTGCATCTTTGATTTTCAAATTCTTCCCTCCCAACCGAGAAAGGAGAGAGCCTTACGGCTCATCGCCTGCTCTCTCCCCTCTCATGATGTTATGTGTTGTTTCTGATCAGCCGACGAGCGCCGTGCCGCCGCTGATGCCGCCGACGGCGAATGCACGCCAGTCGTTGAAGCCGGCCGAGAAGCGCGCATAGCCCTTCCATACGTTGGCATCGTTGGACGCAATCTCGGAGCGAACCTCCAGCTTTACGCGATCCTGCCAGATCGCGCCGCCGTTCTCCTCATTGTAGTTCGCATCAAGCAGGACCCAGGGCTTTGCACCTGCCGTGATGAACTGGTTGAGGTACTGCCAGACGATGACGTTCCAGCGGCCGAAGGTGTAGTTGAAGCCGTTGTTCGCGGTGTCGGGATCCTTGTCCGCACCGATGGCGGCGAAGACGTCGCGCTTGAGCGTGTAGTCGTTCGGGATGAGGATGGTGGTCGGCGCGATGGCCAGCACGTTGCCGGTATCGTCGCGGAAATCCTGCATCTTCGATTCCATCGCCATCAGGGCGTCGTTGGAGAAGGCGTCCGAGAACTGGTTGGACTGTGTCCCCTTGCCCACCTTCGACTTGTGCGTCTTCGAGAAGAGAGGCAGACCGTCGGCGGCGGTGACGTCGAAGGCCTTGCCGCTGAAGTTAACCGTGGACGCACCGCTGACCGCACCGCCAAAGAGGGCGGCGCCAAACTGCTCGCGGGTGCGGTAGTATGCCGCCACAAAGCCCGCGGGCTTCTTCTTGAGGTCCATCAGCTTGCCGTCCTCCACAATCTCGCGGGAGAGCGAGAACTGATCCTTCCACACCTCGTGCTCGATGGTCTTGCCGTAGCCCTCCTGCATACCGTCAACCGGGTACTCGCCCAGCTCGCCGACCGGCTTGAAGCCCTCCATCGAGGTCATCGAGGTATACTTTTCTGCCCAGTTCTTGGAGGTAACCATCGTGAAGAGCTTCGGCAGCATGGATTCCTGCTCAAACGCCTCCGCCTTCTTCTCGATGAACATCCGAATCGGTGCCTGGGACTTACCGTAAATCGAGTCGTTCAGACCCGATGCTTCCATAAACGTAATGTTTGCCATTTAGATAAAATCCTCCTTCCTTGCCTCAATTAAAATCTGACGCGCACGGTGCTGCCTGCTGCCGTGCCGTCCATCGATACGACCTCGGCCACGCCGTCGGTCGTGGTTGCGGTTACCTGCATGCCGTCGGTGGCCAGCGTCACCTTGTTGCCCGCCTTGATTGCCGTTGCGGCGGCCGAGAAGGTCGTCTCAAAGGTGATGTCCTTTCCGGCACGAATGACCGGAATCAGCGTGCCTGCCGTAACGGCGCTCTCGTACTCGCACATACTGACGTACTGCGGCGCGTTCGCTCCCGCGCATACGGCAAGATTGCCGCCGCTCATCACCAGCGCCATGCCGACCTTAGGCGTAATCGCCCCCGCCGGCAGATACTCGACGCCCGGCACATAGCCGCCGTCGACTTTATGAATCTTAAATGCCATGATATTGCCTCCCTTTTCGTGATTGATTCATCCGAGGGGAAAGCCCCTCGGACCTCATTGCTTATTTCTGTTTGTAACGTGCATAATGCCGTGCGATCTCGCCATCGGACGCACCCGGGTTGATGGCACGATAAGCCGCCTTGACGTCGGCGGGCACTGCCATTGCACCGGAACCTCTTTGCTCGGTTCTCTGCATATGCTGCTTCTGCATCATGGCGTTGATCGCACGCTGACGTGCCGCCGCAGTGCGGCGTTCGTTCATCGAATCCATGTTGACCAGCCGGTACGCATCAAGCAGACTGTATCCGCGACGCAGGCGTGCGTCGATCTCGGGCCAATTCGGCGACACATGCAGTGCGGTAAGCGTTTGGGGAGCGCCCTCAAGGCGTGAAATCTCTGCCATATCCCGCTCGATTTCGCTGCGTGCCTGTATCGCCCGTGCAAGTCGACGCTGAAAATCCTCCGGCACCGCCTCCTGCACCTTCTTTCCTTCGTCTTCGCCGCCCCGCAGGGAACGGGATGCCAGATAAGCGTCGTACGCCGCCTTGGTCTCAACCGGATCCCCCGTCTGTGGGTCGACGATCCCCAGACCGGCAATCAACTCATCCATCTGATGGACGTGATGCTCTCGCTCCCGTGCAAGCATCACGTCACGCTCACGCTCGGCTCGCCTGCGCGCCGCTGCATATTTCGTGCGTTCCTCCGGCGGCTGCTCCGCCCGCTCTTCCGTTTTTTCCTCCGTCGCCGATCCGTCCGTTTCCTCTGCATCGTGCTTTTCGTCAAAAAGCTCAGCGTAATCCACATTTTCCCTCTCTTCCATACACGTCTCCTTTTTCTTCGAATTTTTTCGCTGTTTCTGCGTCATATTTTGGATGTTATGCACGCTCGGCCGAGCGTGCCGCTCTCCCTGCGAACGAATATCCCGACAAATTACTTTCGCTTGCCGCCGCGCAGATCACCGTTTCCTCGCACGACGACCTTCTTGCCGCCGCCAGGCTTCTTCTGACAAGGTGCTTCCACAACCTGGCTTCCGGTATTTCCGATTCGGCCGATATACCCGATACATCCTTTCTTTTCTGCCATTTCCTCACCCCCTTTCGCTCCCATGCTGATCTATGTCAAGGGAAATGATCATCCGTCCGCTCCCCAACGGCTCCGCAAAATTGCTTTTTCCTCGGGAGAAGCCCGATGATAGTCTTCCCACATATCGTTCGTCCAGGCCGCCGCTCCCCGTGCCGTTTCCGCGGCAAGGCAGGACTGCTTCGGCCGAACGAAATGCGCAATGGCAAGCGCCATCACACAGTCATCGTGTGCCCCGGCCTCGGCCTCGGGGCGATACGTCTCACTACGCACGAAGGTTTGCATCTCCTCAAGCGTAACGCGATCGTTGACCAGCGCAATATCCTCGCGCATCGCGCGGATGAGCGTGGCGATAATCAACGGTCTTGTTTTGGCATCGGTGCGGAAGCCATAGCTTTGCTTGGGCTTGTGCGTATATTCATCCACGCTCTCGCGCACGTACTGGCGCGGATAGCCGAGGCGCTGGAGCTCGGCCACGGGATAGGTGGAAAAATTCGTCTCGACGGCAAGCAGCGCCCGATTGTACCACATTCCGAGGCAGTACAGCTGATGGGTAAATACGTCCTCGTCAAAGCGCTGTCTGAGGCGAGCAACCTGCTCACCGGTGCGATTATCCAGCACCTGGGCGACGAATTGGTCACTTCCCTCCCCCGCTGTATCCGCACCGATCACGTAGGGCACCCCCGCCTCGGGCGCTCGCCATACGGCAATTGCCCCGTCCTCCGCATCGGAGAAACAGAACGCTTTGATTGCCCGTCCGTCGTAGCTGAAGGAAAAATTACCCTCGCGCAGAGGCGGCAATATCTCACACAGCCGTTCGGCCACGGCACGTGCCCGAAAGACGCTTCTCCCCGTAACTCCCCATTGCCCGAGGCAATAGACGTCATAGTAATAGGCGTCGATTTCTCTGAACGCCTCGAGCCGTCGGCGATTTTCCTCGGGCAGATGCGGATTGTCACGGTAGGTCGATTCGTGCACGCGGACGTCGGGCAGCGGTCGGTCAAAAAATCTTGCCTTGAGCCAATGATTGATCGAGGTGGGATTAAAGGTCAGAATAATCTGATAATAATTGATTTTCCGCCCACGCAGACGAATGTCGAGTTGATTGAGGTCTCCCTCGTCAAGCTCGGTTGCCTCTTCAATCCAGATCGAGGTGATTTCATAAATCGATTTCAGCTTCTCCACGTCGTCAAGCCCGACCATGAGAATCTGTGAGCCGTTTGGAAACGAGATTGTCATGTCGGTGGTCTTCACCTTGGCGCCGCTGTCGGGATAATGTTCACTTAACTGCCGTCGAAGCTGGGCAAGACAGGATTCCCGCAGTGTCCGTGCAACCTTCCGACAAACCAATATTCTGTGCCCCGGTTCGTGCACGCACCGCTCAAGAATCTTTCGCCCGGCAAAGATGGATTTCCCCGATCCCCCGCCACCCTTGAGCACTAAGAATCTGTGCTCGTCTGCGTAAAGCGATCGGAATACGGGATTAGTTGTATCGTAGAGCGAACTCCACCATGCTGCCGCTTCTGCCGCCGCATTCAGATATTCCCCTTCTCTATTCTCCATCGCCGTCATCCCCGCCTCCCCCGATGGTCTCCGTCCCTTTCTGCCCATCAACCCTCTGTACCGAAGCGGCCGCA
>JAZODX010000136.1:0-12013 GCA_045597265.1 Eubacteriales bacterium
AGCCTCCCTCCGATGAGGGGAGGCGCAAGCGCCACGAGGTTGCAAGCAACCTCTGAGGTGGCTCGCGAAGCGAGACGGAAGGAGTGCAGCGGGAGTGAACGATTCTGCGAGAGGAATAATCGTCAGCGCATACGCATGTGCTCGCTGCACTCCTTCAGTCACCTTCGGCGACAGCTCCCTCTCGGAGGAAGCCTTGGTGCCAAGCGATAAAGCCTTTTTCTTAGACGGAGGCAGCGCACGGCAGGTGAAACAGAAAGATTTTCCTTCTTTTTCGAAAAATAGAAAAAAGCATTGACAAGGCGCTGTGTTTGTGATATAATCCCCTATGTTGTGTTTACAACAAGCAACAAGGAGAACGTATGGAAGAAAGATTTCACACCTTTACGACATTGATTGCCAATATCACGCGCTGTATCCATAAGATCAAAACCGAGGAAATGGCGGAATTTGATCTCAAAAGCTCACATCTTTCCTGCCTGTATTATCTTTATAAGGTGAAGACGATGACGGCAAGAGAGCTGTGCGATATGTGCGGTGAAGATAAGGCGAATATTTCCCGCGCAATCAAATATCTTGAATCAAACGGATATCTGGTCTGCAAATCCAAAACGGAGAAGCGATATCAGGCCGCGCTCAAGCTGACCGAGTTTGGCAGCCGCGTGGCAAAAAACATTGCTGATCGGGTTGATGCAATCCTCGAAAGAATCAGCGGCGGTATGAACGAAGAACAGCGTGCCGCAATGTATCAGGCGCTGCAGCTGATCAACGGTAATTTGCAAATGATGTGCGACGGATACGGCGTATAACGGACAGTACGGAATGAAGGAGTAAGTTGATACAAATGAAAAAAGAAGCTTTACACGAAAAAAGAGAATTTACGGATATTCGCCACCTGGTGGAATTTGCCGCGGCGGAATATGCCGAAAAGGTTGCCTATTCTTACCGCGAGAAGCAGAATGCGCCCGAAATCACGAAGATTACCTTTGCTCAGCTGGCGGATGACGTACACGCACTCGGCGCCGAGATGTTGTCGATGGGATGTGCGGGTAAGCATTGTGCGTTGATCGGTAAATTTTCCTATGAATGGGTACTGACGTATTTTGCGACCCTTTCGATCGGCGCGGTTCTCGTCCCGCTTGACCGGGATTGGCTCAAGGAAGACCTGGCGGATACGGTGGCAAAATCGGATGCGGAATTTTTGTTCTGCGACGGAGATATTGCCGAAAAGGGCGAGTTTATCGCGGCGCAGGTGTCCCTTGCGGCCGAGCCTGTATATCTGATGACCGCAGAAAAGGAAAGAACGCTCAGATCGCTTCTGGTATCCGGAAGTGCGAAATATGCAGCCGAGCCTGAGAAATACCATAACGCGGCGCTTGATCCGTACAAAATGTCGCTGCTTGTTTTTACCTCGGGAACGACGGGAAAAGGCAAGGGCGTTATGCTCTCGCAGAATGCCGTTCTCTCCGATCTCTCGGACGTTATCCCCTACGTTAACTTTGGTCAGCGTACGGTTGGCGTTTTGCCGCCGCATCACACCTACGGTTCTTCGGTTATGCTGATCGGGCATATGATGATCGGCTGTGAGATTTACATCTCGGGCGGTCTTCGCTACGTGCAGAAGGAACTCAAGGAGCAGAAGCCGGAGCATCTGGTTCTGGTTCCGCTCTATCTTGAGACCTTCTATCGCAAGATCCGGGCCAACATCAAGGAGCAGGGAAAAACCAAGCTCGTTGAGACGATGATCAAGGTCAGCAACGCGCTGCGCAAGGTCGGCATCGACCGCCGCCGCCAGCTCTTCGGGGCTATCCGTGCGGCCTTTGGCGGCGAGGTGGAGATGATTATCTCGGGCGGTGCGCCGATTAACCCGGAAATCCTGAATTTCTTCGAGGCAATCGGCATCTCCACGCTGAACGGTTACGGCATTACCGAATGTGCGCCCATCGTTGCCGTCAACCATACCCGCAACGTCGTGCCCGGCAGTGTCGGTGCGGTGCTGGATATCGACACGGTGATGATCCGCAAGCCCAACGAGGACGGCGAGGGTGAAATCTGTGTCAAGGGGCCGAACGTCATGCTCGGCTACTACAAGGACGAAGCGGCAACGGCCGAGGCGTTCGATGAGGACGGCTTCTTCCGCACCGGAGACTACGGTAAGCTGGATAAGAACAATATTCTCTATATCACCGGCCGCAAGAAGAATCTGATTATTCTCTCCAACGGTAAAAACGTGTATCCCGAGGAGATTGAGAATGAACTGATCGCGACGCCCGGCGTCATCGATATCATCGTTTACGAGGGGCAGAGCAAGCGGGGCGTTTCGCACAACAAGATCGTGGCTGAAATCTACCCCGACAAGGAATATTTCGAGAAGAACGGCATTGCCGAGATCGAGGGTCATTTCAAGCCCTATATCGATGCATACAACAGAGGTGCCGTACCCTACAAGAAGATTGGACTTCTCAAGGTTCGCACCGAGGAGTTTCCGAAGAATACCCTGCGCAAGATTATGCGCTTCAAGCTGGATACGTCGATCGATTGATCGGCGGTGACGGGGTGCCGTGCTGTTTTGCACGGCACTCCGTGTTCCTTTCTTGGGGAAAGGTTGGAAAAATATATTTTCCCCCTTGCAATGCAGGGCAAGATGTGGTATAATCGTATACAAATCACAGAGTAGGCGAACGTGCGTTAAGTGCTGTGCGGACGGGGAGTTGCCGCGCAGACGAAGGGCTTGTCCCGCGGTACGTTTGCCGCATCCCGCTGTATCATAACGGAGAGTTCCTCCCGTATGTTACACAGGATACCTGGCTCGACATTCGGGAGGTATTTTGATGAAAAACCAAAAACGCGATCTAACCCTGTTCCGCACCCCCTTTACCCCTGCCTACTGGAGACTGGCCTTCGGTGAAGTGTGTTCGTTGAGGATGCTTACTCTGACGGCAATTCTGGCTGCAATCTGCGGCATTCTGGATATTTTCTTTATCCCGATCGTGAACGCCAACGTTCTGCAGATTAAGTTTTCCTTTTTCGCCGTCGCGCTCTGTTCTATGGTTTGCGGTCCCATACTGGCTGTACCTGCCGGTTTTTTGATCGATACCATCGGCTTTCTGCTGGGCGGCAATCTGGCCGGCGGCTACTTCTTCGGTTATGCGCTTTCCTCAATCTGCTCCTCGGTTATCTTTGCCCTTTTCTTTTACCGTGCGCGCAGGATTACCGTTTGGCGCACTGCGGCGGCCAAGTTTTCGGTCAGTCTTCTCGTCAACGTGTTTATCGGTTCTCTGTGGCGGCAGATTATGGTTGGTAAAGGATATTGGTATTACGTGGGCATAGCTGCGGTGAAAAATGCGGCGCTTCTTCCGCTTGAGGTTGCTGTTCTGGTTCTTTTCCTGCAGAAGATGCTGCCCTTGCTTAAGCACGCAAAGGTCGTTTCGCGCGATGCTGAGTTCAGCATGACCCGCGCCGACGTGATCACAACGGTGATCACCGCTGTGATCGGCATCGCGGCGCTGGCTGCATTCGTGCTCCGGAAAATGAATAACGCTTGATTGCGCAGTGTGCCGCACAGTTTTGTGCGGCACACTTTTTTGTCCTATTTCTGCACATTTCCCCATATACTTTTGGCGGGAGGGATGCATAATGCTGATATGTGAACGGATTTTTGCCGTAGGGGAAAATGGAGCACGCCGGGTACGCGCCGAGGCGGTATTCGTGCAGGCCGTGGGGGAGGGGAAGGGGATCGAGCGCTTCAATGCCTTTTACCGCCGTACTGCCGAGGCCTATCTTGCGCATTGCACCGAACGTCTGCCCGCGTATTTGCCCGACGGACGCTACACGGCGCGGCTTTGCTGTACGGCGTCAGAGACGGATAACCGCATTTGCGTTTGTACCGAGACGGTGCTGTGCCGACGCGGCAGACGGATGAAATATGAACGGTATGAAACTTTTTGGCAACTCCCGCACGGATATATTTTGCCGTCTGAAAACGGATTGGTCGATATGCTAAAAACAGGTTTGACAAATTTGCGTAAAACGCCGAAAAATTGGAAGCGGCCTTGCGCCGGGGGGCAAAGTATGGTAAAATAAGAAAAGGATATTCTATGGATAGAGCGCAGATTTTCGCAGAAATACATCGTTATTTTTTTTGTTTATTTCTTCCGGATTTCGGAGCTTTTTCGGTAGGCCGTCCCTTGAGAAAAGAAAAATTTTGGAGATGGAGATATATCATGGCAAAACAAGCACTTGAACAGATCCGTTCGGTCGAAGCAGAGGCGCAGCGGATCACCGATGCGATTCCGATTCGCGTCAAGGCCATGCTTGATGAGGCCGAGCGAACAAGAGCTTCGCTGGTCTCGCGCGCCGAACGTGAGGCGGAAGCCGAGACCGACGCACAGCTCCGTCAATTGCGTGAGCGTGCGGACGCGCTCGTTGCACGCAGTGCCGCCGAGGCTGAGGCTGCGGCAGATATGCTTCGTGAAGAAGCGCGGCGAAATATGTCCGAAGCGGTAAAACTGGTCATTTGGGGGATCGTAGCAAAATGTCAATAAGCAGCATGAAAAAGCTGACCGTCTTTGCACATGCCGCCGACGCAGACCGCATGGCACGCAGACTGATGCGATGTCGTTGCGTGGATACGGCGACGAATGCGCCGGACGGCGACGGGGGACTGCGCCGAGCCCTCTGCGAGGAGGAACGTACGGCACAGGAGGCGCGGATTGAACGGATCCGCGAGGTGCTGACGATTCTGCATAAGCATAATGGCCGCGCTCCCCTGGTAAAGGTGCGTCCCGCCGTAGATATCCGTGCGTATTGCACGGGAGGAGACCGCGCGCGTGCGTGGCAGGCGGTTGATCGGACGCTTGAGATTGGGGAACAGTTGAAGCAGATCCGTGCGGAACGGGCAATTGCCCGAAACATCGTGACCCAGCTGACGCCATGGAGCAGATACGATCTTCCCATTGCCGTGCAGGGAACGGCAATGACGAGAGTCATCTTAGGCACCTTCCCGCTCGGGGCAGATCCCGACTATCTGCGTGATTCACTCGGATATGATGCCGTTCACTGCGAATTTATCGGCGAGGACGTCCGCGTCCGCTATGCGGTTCTGGTTGTGCATCGGGAGGATGAGGACAAGCTGGGCTCCCGCCTGGCGGAGTACGGCTTCCTGCGATTTACCCCGGGAGAGGACGGGGGAACGCCTGCCGAGGAAATCCGTTCGGCGCAGAATAAGCTGCGTTGGCTTGATGACGAGGAGGAGGCGCTTGCCCGCCATCTGGATGCGATTGCGGCCGACGTACAAACGGTGGAAATTCTTTACGACGTGGAAAAAACCACGCTCAATGCAATTCTCACACGGGAGCAGATGCTTCGGACGGAGAATTGCGTGATGCTGACGGGCTGGGTTCCGGCGACTGAGGAAAAGAAGGTTGCGAACCTTCTCGAACGCTTTACCTGCGCCTGGGAGATGACCGAGCCCGAGGAGGGAGACGACGTTCCCATCCTGCTCAAAAATAATCCGTTTGCGACGAATTTTGAATGGGTGCTCGGCATGTATGCCTATCCGAAATACGGTACCTTTGACCCGACGTTTGTGATGAGCATTTTCTATTTTATCATCTTCGGTATCATGTTTGCCGACGTCGGATACGGCCTTTTGCTTGTCCTTGCCTGCTTTGGGGGAATTCTTCTGCTCAAGCCGAAGCCGGGCATGAAGCGATTCCTTGCCATGTTCGGCTATTGCGGCATCTCCAGCATCCTCTGGGGAATTATCTTGGGCTCTTATTTCGGAGATCTGCCCAAGATGTTTGCCACCAAGATGCTCGGGATCAATCCGCCCGAGAAGATTGCACTCTGGTTTGATCCTCTCGAGGATCCGATGACCTTCCTCGTTCTCTCGCTTGCCGTGGGTGTCGTGCATCTCGTTGGCGGCATGGCGGTGCAGTTTTATCTGCTCTGCCGGGAAGGGAAATGGGCGGACGCTTTGATGGACGTCGGAAGCTGGTGGGTTCTCTTTGCCGGGCTCGGCCTGCTTTTTGTCAATCCGTCCATCGGTCTTTGGGTGACGCTGTCCGGTGTTGCGCTGATCGTTCTGACGCAGGGAAGAGCAAAGTCGGGCATTGTCGGGAAGCTGTTTGGCGGTGTTGCCAAGCTGTACGACCTGGTCAGCTACCTGTCCGATCTGCTTTCCTATTCACGTATTCTGGCGCTTGGTCTTGCCGCGGCGGTCATCGCCCAGGTGGTGAACATTCTCGGCACGCTGAAGGGCGGCACGTTCGGCGGCTATCTGCTGTTCATTCTGGTCTTCCTGATCGGCCACGTGCTGAATCTGGTGATCAACGTGCTTGGTACCTTCGTGCATGCCAGCCGATTGCAGTATATTGAGTTTTTCAACAAGTTTTACGTGGACGGCGGCCGCCCGTATAAGCCGACCGTGCCAAGCGAAGATTATTCGGTTGAAGCCGAGGCGCCCGTGCGCGCGGCTTCGGGCGAAAAACGATAAATCCCAACCATTAAATCAACGAATCAAGGAGAACAAAACTATGACTTTATTTGATTTTATTTCCACCATTCTCAACGGCCAGATTCTGGCTCTGCTTGGTGCGGCACTTGCCGTATTTGTTGCCGGTATGGGATCGGCTAAGGGAGTTGGCATGGTGGGTGAGGCCGCGGCCGGCCTTCTGACCGAGGATCCGAGTAAGTTCGGTAAGGCGCTGATTCTGCAGGCGCTTCCGGGTACGCAGGGTATCTACGGCCTGATCACCGCTTTCCTGATCGTCTTCAAGATCGGCATCCTGGGTGATCCCGTTGATCTGACGGTTGCACAGGGCGCATACTTCATTATGGCTGCGCTCCCGATTGCCGTCGTCGGCTATTTCTCCGCCATCAAGCAGGCAAGAGTTGCCGTTTCGGGCGTCAATCTGATTGCCAAGCGCCCCGACGAAGTCGGTAAGGCCATTACCTCGGCCGCTTTGGTTGAGACGTACGCCATCTTTGCCGTGCTCGTTTCTCTCCTTCTCGTTCTCTTCGCCAAGGTTTAATCAACCCGACGGAATCGGATGGAATTGAGGAAAACCGATGAAGGGAATTGAAAAAATTACCGAAAAAATTATCGCCGAGGCAAAGGCCGCAGAGGCGTCCGCGCTGGCTGATGCCCACGTGCGTGCGGATGCGATCGTGGCGGAGGGGGAACGCGAAGCGGATGAGGTCCGCGATCGAGTTGCCGACCGTGCGGAGCGCGAGGGAGAGAGCATTATTTCCCGTGCAAAATCCGCTGCCTCGCTTGCCCGCCGCAATGCGGACCTTGCCGTACGGGGCGAGCTGATTGATGAAACCTTTGCCCGGGCATTCGCCCAGATTCGCACCCTGCCCGACGAGGAGTACCGCGATCTTCTGCGCAGACATCTGATTGCCGCGCTGATGGAGCGGAAAATGGTGCTTGACGAAAGCCGTGCACGGGGGGACGAGGATATCGAAGAAGCCCCGGTATATGAGGTCGTGCTCAACGACCGCGATTCGCGCGCATTCGGGCAGGCACTGGTGGATGAGGTTCGCCGTTCGCTGAGAGGCCGCCTTCCCGACGAAGAGCTGGCTAAGCTGACGCTTGCCGAAAAAACCGCAAAAATTTCGGGCGGTGTTATTCTGCGTTGTGGGTACGTGGAGAGCAACTGCTCGCTGGAAACGCTCTTTGCCCAGGCGCGGGAAACCTATGAGGCCGAAGTGACGCGCATCCTCTTTACATGAGGTGGATGAAATGAGTTTGAAAGCCAACGATTATCTCTACAGCTCGGCGCGGATTCGCGCCAAGGAAGCGGCAATGATCGGGCGGGATAAGCTTGAGCGAATGCTTGAGGCACACAATTCGGCCGAGGCCATGGCGCAGGTTGGCGCCGCTGACGCGCTCACGCCTGCGGCACGTGAGGCCTGGTTTTCCACCTGCCTGCGGGACGCCTATGCCGACGTGCGGCAGATGCTTCCCGCCGTTGATGCAATCCGCTTTCTGCAGTACCCCTACGACTGCAACAATATCAAGGCGGTAATCAAGGCCGCGATCCGCGAAATCGATCCCGCATCCATGCTGATCGACTGTGCATCCCTTCCCATCTCTGCTTATGCGCAAATGGTTGAGACGAACGATTATGCCCTTTTGCCGAAGCATATGGCGGAAGCCGCCGCCGAGGCGCGGGAGGCCTATCTTCGAACGGGAGACCCGCGGCAGATTGATTTGATTCTTGACCGTGCCTGTTATGCCGATATGCTGGCGTCTGCCGCATCCCCCTTTACGTCGGCGTTGGTGCGCATGAAAATTGACCTGACGAATCTGATGATTACGCTGCGCGTTCTGCGCATGGGGGCGACCGAAGGAAACCGCGCTATGTTTGACGAAGCGGTTCTGCACGGCGGAGAAATTGCCCCCGCACGCTTCCGTGCTCTTCTCGACGCCGGTGAGGAGGGGGCCGGGGATGTCCTTGAAGGTACGGTATGTGCCGTCGTTCTCTCCCGCTTCCCCGAGCGCAAGCCTTCACTTGCCGCGCTTGAGCGGACGGTTGACGACGTATGGATGGAGCGGGTGCGCGAGGCGCGGTACGTATCCTTTGGTGAGGAGATTCCCGTCGCCTATCTGGTTGCCTGGGAATACGCCGTAAAGGATATGCGCATCATCTGCGCAGGCAAGGATGCGGGACTGCCGACGGAAATCATTCGGGAAAGGATGCGTACGTGTTATGCCTAAGATCTGTATGATCGGTGACCGTGACAGCGTGCTTGGATTTACTGCACTCGGGTTTTCGGTCTATGAGGCCGCGGACGCCGAGTCGGCCGCCGTGCTGATGCATCGACTGGCAAGAGATCCCGAGAACGCCGTGATTTTCATCACCGAGACGTATGCTGCGGTGTTGGGTGAGGATATTGCACGCTATAAGGACAGCCCTCTCCCCGCCGTCGTGACGATTCCCGGGGCAATCGGGTCAACCGGTTACGGTATGCGTGCCATTAAGAGCGCGGTTGAGCGTGCGGTTGGTGCGGATATTCTCTTTAAGGAATAACGGCACGATCCCCCTTTTGATGTGAGAGTTCTTTTACGGGCGATGAGACGCTCTGCATGAGCGCTCACCAAATTTAAAGAAAGGCCAAATCATAATGATAGAAGGAAAAATCCTCAAGGTTTCCGGTCCTCTGGTGATTGCAGAGGGGATGCGTCAGGCAAATATGTTTGACGTGGTACGCGTGGGTGAGAAGCGGCTGATCGGTGAAATTATCGAGATGCACGGCGACCGCGCGTCAATCCAGGTTTACGAGGAGACCGCCGGTATCGGCCGCGGTGACGCCGTTGTGTCAACCGGTGCGCCGCTGTCGGTCGAGCTCGGCCCCGGACTTTTGACCAATATTTACGACGGTATTCAGCGTCCGCTTGAGGCAATGCGCCTCAAGGTCGGCTCCAACCTTACCCGCGGGATCGAAGAACCCGCGCTTGACCGCAGTCGGGTCTGGCATTTTGAGGCCGCGGCCAAGAAAGGTGACGTGGTGGGCCCGGGTGATATTCTCGGCTATGTCAACGAAACCGACGTAATCCGCCACAAGATCATGGTTCCCCCGAAGACCTCGGGTACCATTCTCGAGCTTCTCTCGGGCAACTATACCGTAACCGACTCCATCGGCCGTCTGCGCCTGGAGAGCGGGGAGAGCATGGCACTGACTCTGATGCAGAAGTGGCCGGTCCGTGTATCCCGGCCTTATGCCGAAAAACTGCCGCCGGTTGAGCCGATGATTACCGGTCAGCGCATCATTGACGCGCTCTTCCCGATTGCCAAGGGCGGTACTGCCTGTGTGCCCGGTCCGTTCGGCTCGGGTAAGACGGTCGTTCAGCACCAGCTGGCAAAATGGTCGGACGTGGATCTGGTGGTGTACATCGGATGCGGCGAGCGCGGAAACGAGATGACCGACGTTCTGCGTGAGTTTCCCGAGCTGAAGGACCCGCGTACCGGAAAGTCGCTGATGGAGCGCACGGTGCTGATTGCCAACACCTCGGATATGCCGGTTGCCGCCCGTGAGGCGTCGATTTATACCGGAATTACGATTGCCGAATATTACCGCGATATGGGCTATTCGGTTGCGGTTATCGCCGACTCGACTTCCCGTTGGGCAGAGGCACTGCGCGAGATGTCGGGCCGCCTGGAGGAAATGCCGGGCGAGGAGGGCTATCCCGCATATCTGACCTCGCGCCTGGCGCAGTTCTACGAGCGTGCCGGTAAGGTCGTCTGTCTCGGTGCTGACGGCCGTCAGGGCGCACTGTCTGCCATCGGCGCCGTATCCCCGCAGGGCGGTGATATCTCAGAGCCGGTTACGCAGGCAACCCTGCGTATCGTCAAGGTGTTCTGGGGACTTGACTCCTCGCTTGCCTACCGCCGCCATTTCCCGGCCATCAACTGGCTCAACTCCTATTCACTCTATCGCGATCGCCTCTCACCCTGGTTTGCCGAGAACGTCTCGCGCGACTGGATGGAGATGACTGGACGCTGCATGAAGCTTTTGCAGATTGAGGCGGAGCTTGAGGAGATCGTCAAGCTGGTCGGCGTTGACGCACTGTCCGCCGAGGACAGACTGACTCTCGAGGTTGCCCGCTCCCTGCGCGAGGACTTTATGCAGCAGAACGCTTTTGAAGAAGACGACAGCTATACCCAGCTCGATAAGCAGTATGCACTGATGTCGCTGATCTTTGATTTCCACGAGAGCGCACGCCGCGCGATTGCGGCCGGTGCCGACGTACAGAAGGTGGCCGATCTGCCCATTCGCGAACGAATCGGCCGTGCCAAGGCCGTTCCCTACGGAGATTGTGCACGTGAATACGAGGCGATCCGCCGGGCAATGGAAGACGCACTTGACAGGCTTGTTGCCGCTGCGCAGGCTGACGCGTAAGTGCAGGGAGGAAGCAATATGATCAAAGAATATAAAACCATAGAAGAGGTTGCGGGTCCTTTGATGCTCGTCCGTCAGGTTGACGGCGTGAAATACGATGAGCTCGGGGAGATTGAACTGCCGAACGGCGAGGTTCGCCGTTGCCGCGTGCTTGAGGTCAACGGCCGCAACGTGCTGGTTCAGCTGTTTGAAAGCTCGGCGGGGATTAATCTGGCCGAGAGCAAGGTGCGCTTTACGGGGCACGGCGTTGAGCTTCCCGTATCGCCCGATATGCTTGGCCGCGTATTCAACGGTATGGGCGAGGTGATCGACGGCGGTGCGCGTCTTCTCCCCGAAAAATCGCTGGATATCAACGGCACGCCGATCAATCCGGCCGCACGGTATTATCCGTCTGAGTTTATTCAGACGGGTATATCCACCATCGACGGCCTGAACACCCTCGTTCGCGGCCAGAAGCTGCCCATTTTTTCGGGCTCGGGCTTGCCTCATGCTGACCTTGCCGCACAAATTGCACGTCAGGCTAAGGTACGCGGTACCGACAGCAAGTTCGCCGTCGTGTTTGCCGCCGTGGGTATTACCTTTGAGGAAGCCGACTTCTTTATTTCCGATTTCAAGAGAACGGGTGCCATCGACCGCACCGTGCTCTTCGTCAACCTCGCCTCCGACCCCGCCATCGAGCGTATTTCCACGCCGCGTATGGCGCTGACGGCGGCAGAGTATCTGGCCTTTGAATGCGATATGCACGTGCTGGTGATCATCACTGATATTACCAACTACGCTGAAGCGCTCCGCGAGGTGTCGGCTGCCCGTAAAGAGGTCCCCGGCCGTCGCGGCTATCCCGGCTATCTCTATACCGACCTTGCCACCATGTACGAGCGTGCAGGCCGTAAGATGGGCAGTGAAGGCTCGATTACCATGATCCCGATTCTGACCATGCCCGAGGATGACAAGACCCATCCGATCCCCGACCTGACCAACTACGCGGAAGCGCTGCGTGAGATCTCCGCCGCCCGCAAGGAAGTCCCGGGCCGCCGCGGCTACCCCGGCTACCTGTACACCGACCTGGCGCAGATCTACGAGCGCGCCGGCCGTCAGGTGGGCAAAGAGG
>JAZODX010000137.1:0-2847 GCA_045597265.1 Eubacteriales bacterium
GAAGGATCTTTGCAAGAGCTGCTTCTCTTTCCTCAGCGGTGTCGGAGCAGATCATCTCACGGAATGCCGCAATTCTGTCTGCCTCAAAGAACATATGCTCGGTACGGCAAAGACCGATACCTTCAGCGCCAAGCTCGCGAGCCTTCTTTGCATCTGCGGGCGTGTCGGCGTAGGTTCTGACCTTGAGGGTACGGAACACGTCTGCCCAGACCATGATGGTGCCGAAGTTGCCGGAGATCTCTGCATCAACGGTCGGGATCAGACCGTCGTAAATGTTACCGGTAGAACCGTCGATGGAGATGAAGTCGCCCTCCCCGTAGGTCTTGCCGGCGAGGGTGAACTTCTTGTTCTCCTCGTCCATAGCGATGTCGCCGCAGCCGGAAACGCAGCACTTACCCATGCCGCGGGCAACAACGGCTGCATGAGAGGTCATACCGCCGCGGACAGTCAGGATACCCTGAGATGCCTTCATACCGGTGATGTCCTCGGGAGAGGTCTCAAGACGAACCAGAACGACCTTCTTGCCGGCGTTCTTCCAAGCCTCTGCGTCGTCAGCCGTGAAGACGATCTGACCGCAGGCTGCACCGGGAGATGCGCCCAGACCCTTACCGACAGGGTTAGCTGCCTTCAGTGCCTTTGCGTCGAACTGGGGATGGAGAAGCGTATCCAGATTGCGGGGGTCGATCATCAGAACGGCCTCCTGCTCGGTGCGCATACCCTCGTCAACGAGATCGCACGCGATCTTCAGCGCAGCCTGAGCGGTACGCTTACCGTTACGGGTCTGGAGCATGAACAGCTTGCCGTCCTCGATGGTGAACTCCATATCCTGCATATCGCGGTAGTGGTTCTCGAGAATGCTGCAAACCTCAGTGAACTGCTTGTATGCTGCGGGGAACTTGTCTGCCATCTCAGCGATGGGCATGGGCGTACGAACGCCTGCAACGACGTCCTCACCCTGTGCGTTGACAAGGAACTCACCCATCATCTTCTTCTCGCCGGTAGCGGGATCGCGGGTGAAAGCAACACCGGTGCCGCAGTTGTCACCCATGTTACCGAATGCCATCATCTGTACGTTAACGGCAGTACCCCAGCTGTAGGGGATATCGTTGTCGCGGCGGTATACGTTCGCACGGGGGTTGTCCCAGGAACGGAAAACTGCCTTAACGGCGCCGATGAGCTGCTCCTTGGGATCGGTGGGGAAGTCTGCGCCGATCTTGGACTTGTACTCAGCCTTGAACTGATTAGCCAGGGTCTTGAGATCGTCAGCGGTCAGCTCGACGTCGAACTTAACGCCCTTCTCTTCCTTCATTGCATCGATGAGCTGCTCGAAGTACTTCTTACCGACCTCCATAACGACGTCGGAGTACATCTGGATAAAGCGGCGGTAACAGTCCCAAGCCCAACGGGGATTGCCGGACTTAGCTGCCAGAACCTCAACGACTTCTTCGTTGAGACCGAGGTTCAGAATGGTATCCATCATACCGGGCATGGAAGCGCGAGCACCCGAACGAACCGAAACAAGCAGAGGGTTCTCCTTGTCACCGAACTTCTTGCCGGTGATCTCCTCCATCTTGCCGATATACTCCATGATCTCGGCCATGATACCGTCATTGATCTGACGGCCATCTTCGTAGTACTGCGTGCAGGCCTCAGTAGAAATGGTGAAGCCCTGGGGAACGGGAAGGCCGAGCTTGGTCATCTCAGCCAGGTTAGCACCCTTACCGCCGAGCAGCTCACGCATGGAAGCGTCGCCCTCGGAGAAAAGGTATACGTACTTTTTGGACATGACGTGTTTCCTCCATATATAATATATTTTTTGACATGGGAAATCAGCGGGTAAAACGAGGTTTTGCCCGCGGTACATGATATTATACCACAAACTCTTCCTTATCACAAGTATTTTTTTCAAATTTAGGTATTTTTTTTTTTGAACTTGCAAAAAAACGCCGTTTTACACACCAATCCCACCCCAAAGCCATGCAAGCCAAGGGTTTGACATCAATGTAAAGCGATACGTTCCTTTCAAAAAACGCTTGATTTCGCCGAAAAAATATGATACAATAATGATAATTGCAGCGACCGCGGCGGGCGCGAAGGGGGGATCCCCTCTTCGTTCCCGTCGATTTGTGCTGTTCTCTGCAAAATACACGCACACGGATCGGACGAATTATGGCCAACATTTTTGATCTTTTCAAGCAAATTGAAGAAAAGCGCGAGCCCGCCGCCGCTGCCCCCATCACCCATCTGGTGGTCGGCCTCGGCAACCCCGGCGCAGAATACACCAACACACGGCACAACGCCGGCTTTCTCTCGCTCGAATATCTGCGACAGAAAAACAATCTGCGCATTGACCGCGCAAAATATCACGCACTCGTGGGGGAATATACCGCCGGCAGTGTCCGTGCACTGCTGATGCTCCCGCAGACCTATATGAACGCCTCGGGGGAAGCAGTGCGCGAAGCGGCCGATTTCTATAAAATCCCGCCCGAGCGCATCATTGTTGTCTGCGATGACATCTCGCTCGAGGTGGGGCGTCTGCGTGTGCGCGGCAAGGGCAGTGACGGCGGACAGCGCGGCCTGCGGAGCATCATCCGCGAGCTCGGTACCGATGCGTTCCCGCGCATCAAGGTCGGCGTCGGCCAGAAGCCCCATCCCGACTACGATCTCTCGGCATGGGTGCTCTCAACCTTTACGCCGAACGAGCAGAAGGCCCTCTTCTCTGCCTTTCCGACCGTCTGTGCGGGCATTGATCTGCTGCTTGCCGGCAAGCTTGAGGAGGCCATGCAAACCTGCAACGGCTTCCGCCCGCAGAACGACTGATATTTTGACGCAAACGAAGTATACCTT
>JAZODX010000138.1:0-2295 GCA_045597265.1 Eubacteriales bacterium
AAATATATCTTGCCGCGTGGTTCTGTCTTAACTGCAGTTTGAGGGCAGCCCGTCATAAAGACGAGCAGCCCCCAAATCAGAGATAGACAGGAAATGGATTTCAGAATCTTCACAATTCCTATCTCCTGTTAGTGAATTTTAATTATCTTGCGTTGTTAGCAGCCTGTGCAACTACTGCGCAGATACCGGTGATCTGCATGGTGCAACCTGCGGAGAGGAGAGCTTCGTCAACAGAGATCTGGTGAGCGTTAACTTCCTTGGTCTGCATGCCTGCGATCTCAGCAGCGGTCATACCGATAACGTGGTTAGAGAATGCAGCGGACTGGATGTACCACTCCTTAACAGTGCCACCCTCTACGTTGGGAGCGCCGTAAGCTGCCATGTTGTAGCCTTCCTTGAGCTCTCTCTTGGTGCCCTTGAACTCCTGGGGAGTAACTGCACCAGCGGTGGTAACGTTGATCTTGGGCTGGATAGCGTCGTTGAGAGTAGCGATAACCTTGCCGTCAGCAACTACTGCGCAAGCGATATCGGAGTACATAGCAACGAGACCTTCAGCATCAGCGGTAGCAGCCTTGGAATCAGCAGCGCCGGTCTTTGCAGCAACGCCGAGAGTGAAGGTGCCGGGAACAGCCTTGAAGTTCATGCCCTGCTCGTCAGCGCAAGCCTTTGCAACTGCAGCCATGAAATCGGTGATCTGCATGGAGCAACCTGCCTCGAGAAGTGCGGTGTCAACAGCGATCTGGTGGCCGCCTGCCTCCTGAGTCTGGAGAGCTGCAACCTCAGAGCCGGTCTTGCCTACAACGTAAGCCTCGAAAGCCTTAGCCTGAGCGTCCCACTCGAGCATAACGCCGTTGCCGTCGTTGTCAACTTTGCCTTCCATACCGTATCTGGAACCGAGCTCCATCTTGGTCTCGAAGGTCTTTGCGGTGTCAACTGCACCGTCAGCAACTGCCATCTTGTTCTGTGCTACGTCGATGCGGCAGGAAACGATCTTGCCCTCAGCGTCGGTAACAACTGCAGCGATGGTAGCGTCTACCTGTGCGTTGCCTTCCTTGGAGGAAGCGGTGCTGACTACTACGCCAAGTCCGAGCTTGTAGTCTGCTTCTTTGGTGCCGCCACATGCTACTGCGCAGAGTACCATGCAAAGGCAGAGTGCGATTGCGAGAATCTTCTTCATTGTTTTTTCTCCTTAAGAAAAATATTTTTACTTTCTGACAGACTCCGACACTTGCGCGGCATAAGTTGGCGATTGCGAACTGTTTGCGTATGTAGAGAAGCGAGATGCGCGCCCGCGGCTGAGCCTTATCACAGTCGCACATATTATATTACATTTCCTGTTGATAAATCAAGTCGAATTTGTTAATATAATATTACTTATTGGTTTTGTCCAATTTATCAAATGATTATTCGCTTTTTTTGTTTAAAAAGCGAATGGAAAAGATAAAAACGGCAAAAATATTCAAAGTGTAATATTATAATTAGGAGGAAAAATGTGTACTGCAATTAGTCAAAACGGTTATTTTGGTAGGACGCTCGATCTTGAAGGCAGCCGAGGTGAGGAGGCGGTCATCATGCCGAGAAGATCCCCCGTCCGCTTTCTTCGCGAGGCGGATATGGCACAGCATCCCGCTATCATCGGTTGCGCACTTGTAAACGAAGGCGTACCGCTCTGGTTCGATGCGGTAAACGAATACGGACTTGCCGCGGCGTGTCTGAATTTCCCCGGGTACGCCACGTATCTCGAACCGAAGGCGGATAAGATCAACCTTGCTTCATTCGAGCTGATACCTTTTGTGCTGTCGAAATGCAGAAACCTGCGCGAGGCAGAGGAGCTTTTGAAGCATTGCAATATCACACCCGATTCGGTTTCGCCCGCTTTCCCGGCAACTCCGCTCCATTGGATGATCGCCGACCGCGAGGGCTGCATAGCCGTCGAGCCGACCGCGGGCGGGCTGATCATCTATAACGATCCCTTTGGAGTTCTGACCAACTCGCCGCCGTTTCCCGTTCATAGGGATAACGCGATGTTGCATCCGAAGCTGACTCCCTCGTCCGCCTCGGGACTCCCGGGCGACTGGTCATCCGAATCGCGCTTCCTCCGCGCGGCATTCGCAAAAAAATACACCGCAGTCAGCGGCGTGAGCGATTTCTTTCATATTTTGGACAGCGTCTCCGTCCCCCTCGGGTGCGGAAAAAAGGATTGGCGCACCGTGTATACCTCTTGCGTCGACCTCGACCGCGGGGATTATTACTTCACGACTTATGAAAATCGGGAGATCAAGAAGATCTCACTCG
>JAZODX010000139.1:0-31741 GCA_045597265.1 Eubacteriales bacterium
AACCAGCATATAGGGGGTCATAAAAATCCCGATGAAGGTAAAGGTAACGCCGAGGATCAGAGTCAGAAGCACGGCGGTATGCACCGTCTGCGACACCTTCTCCTCCTGCTTGGCACCGTAATATTGGGAGATAACGACACCGGCACCCGAGGAAAGACCGAGGAAAAAGCCGATGAGCATATTGATGATGGGGCCGACCGATCCGACGGCGGCAAAGGCCTCGTTCCCGACGTAGTTGCCCACCACCCAGGTATCCACGGTATTATAAAGCTGCTGAAAGAGATTTCCCACGAGGAGCGGGAAGGCAAAAACCAGCAGATGGCGAACGATATTCCCTTCGGTCATATCCACGTCCTGTTTTTTTCGGAACAGCATTTCTTTTACGCCGGCCATATACGCACCACCCAACTTACAAAATTAACCATACCCTTTTTATTATACACCCATTCGGTCGAAATAACAAGTCTTTTGCCGATTTGTTTCTCTCAAATTCATCAAAAGAAATTTTGACAATTGATGCGGAACATGATATAATGAGAAAAAAACAAGACGGAGAGCCTTATGAACAACATCAAAATTGCCATTCTTGACGCCGCCACCCTCGGCGGTGACATCGACCTTTCCCCCTTCTCGGCCATCGGAGAAACCGCAATCTACGCCATGACGGCAAGAGCAGAGATCGGCGCGCGCCTGGCCGACGCCGACGTCTGCGTGATCAACAAGGTCAAGCTGGACGGCGAGGTGCTGGCGGCGGCGAAGCAGCTGAAGCTGATCTGCATTGCCGCAACCGGCTATGACAACATTGACACCGCTTATTGCGCCGCACAGGGCATTGCGGTCTGCAACGTCGCAGGTTATTCGGCCAATTCGGTTTCCCAGCTTACGCTCGCCATGGTGCTTTCCGCATCGGTCAATCTTCCCATCTTCCGCGCAGCCGTTGCCGACGGGCGCTATACGGCAGGCGGCGTGCAGAACATCCTCACCCCCGTCTTTCACGAGTTGGCGGGAAAAACCTGGGGCATCGTCGGATACGGCGGAATCGGCCGCCGCGTAGGCGCGGCCGCGGAGGCACTCGGCTGCCGTGTGGTCGTCTCTAAGCGCACGCCGGTGGAGGACGCCGTCTGCCTACCGCTCGACGAGCTGCTTGCCGTCTCGGACATCGTCACCGTTCACGTCCCGCTCAACGATAGGACGCGCGGTATGATCGGCGAGCGCGAGTTTGCCCGCATGAAGGACGGCGCGTTCCTCGTCAACGTCGCGCGGGGCGCGGTGCTCGACGAAGCCGCGGCTGCACGCGCGGTTCTCTCGGGCAAGCTTGGCTTCTTCGGCTGTGACGTCTATTCCACCGAGCCAATGCCCGCAGATCATCCCTTCAGGGCAATCAAGGGCCTCCCCAACGTATGCCTGACGCCGCATATGGCGTGGGGCGCCTACGAGGCGAGAGAACGCTGCATGGCCGAAATCCGCGAAAACATCCGCGTTTTCTTCGCCGGCGGCCGCCGCAACCGCGTAGTGTAAAGCAACGCAAAAAGCGTGGCGAGCGCCTACACATCACACCGCAGGTTATCCTTCGCCGCGAACCGTTCGCACAAATAGCCTTCCCCGCCGGGGAAGGCTATTCGATCGTTTCGTTGATTGTGCAAATTTCCCGTCGCAACCGATAAAAATTCCCCGACTCCGTCGGGGAATTTTTTACTTAACTTCTTCCGTACAGCCCGTTCATCCGACGCAGCTTTTCACGGTCGATTTCGTCCAGCTGGTGCCGGGCGACGCGATAGCGCCAGTTGCCGTCGGGACGGCCGGGGGTGTTGAGCCGACAGTCGCTGCCGTAGAAAAGCAGATCCTGAACGGGGAAAATTACCAGCCCCGCGTGACTGCCAAGCATGGTGCGCAGAATGGCGTCTCGGCTTCTGTCCCATGCGCCCTCGTAGCCGCAATAGGCAAACACGCGCGCACGCGTGTCGGCATCCAGCGCGTAGAGATAGCCGAGAAGGGTGTCGTTGTCGTGCGTTCCCGTATAGGCAACGCAGTCGTTTTCATAATGATGCGGCAAATGGGTGGAGTTTTCATCGCCGAGAAAAGCGAACTGCAGAACCCGCATCCCCGGGAAGCCGCTGTCCTTGACCAGCTTGTGCACGGCGGGCGTAATGTCGCCCAGGTCCTCGGCAATCAGCAGCTTGTCCCCGCAGACCTCGCGCATTGCACGGACGAACGCCATGCCCGGCCCCTTGACCCACTTTCCGTCCTTCGCCGTCTCAGCGTCGGCCGGGATACTGAAATAGGACTCAATGCCGCGGAAATGGTCAATGCGAACGCCATCAAAAAGCTCGGTCATAAAGCGCATTCTCGCGCGCCACCAGGAGAAGCCGTCCGCCTTCATGCGCGGCCAATGGTAGAGCGGATTGCCCCAGAGCTGCCCGTCGGGGCAGAAATAGTCGGGCGGTACCCCCGCCACCGCCGTGGGCAGATAGCGGCGGTCAAGCCGAAATTGCTCGGGCGCGGCCCAGACGTCGGCGCTGTCCCACGCCACGTAAATCGGCACGTCTCCGATCACCGAAATGCCCTTTTCATTGGCATACGCCTTCACCCGCAGCCATTGCGTGAAGAAGGTGTACTCAACGAAGCGCCAGACGCGCAGAAGCGCCTCGTCGGGCTCGTCCACCGTCCAGGTATTCCAGGGTGTGCCGCCATTCGCCGCACGAAGCGCCATGAATCGGCAGAATCGATCCACCTCTGGATAGCGCGCACAGAAGGCGGCAAGCGCCGCATCGTCCCCGAAGCGCCCGGCCGCACGGGCAAGCAAGCCCATCCGCTCGGCCGACAGCCGCTCAAACTCGCAAAGCCAGGGCTCGCGCTGACGTGCCGAGGCAAGCTCCTCCTCGGTGATCAGCCCCTCACGGGCAAGCGTGGGCAGATCAATAAAATTCGGATTTCCCGAAAAGGCGCTGTAGGATTTATAAGGTGAATTGTATTCATCAGGCAAGCAAAAAGGAAGCACCTGCCAAACCGAAAAACCGCTATCGGCCAAAAAGTCAATCCATTCGTATGCCGCGTCTCCAAAGGAGCCGATTCCATATTCTCCCCAAAGCGAGGATACGTGCATCAGCACGCCGCTCGATCGTTTCATCCGTATTCCTCATTTCTGCAGTTTCTTTGCGTATATTATACCACAAAATCCGCGCGAAAAACAGCGAATTGCGGAAAAAGCGTATTTTCTTTGCAGCGTACTGCACGAACGAAACGCAGAAAGGAGAAAATTCGCACAATCGGCCCGCCCTCATCGGAGAAGCCTTTGCAATACGTTTGTTAACAGCGCAAACCTTGCGCGCAAGTAGCCTTCCCCAGCGGGGAAGGTGCCCCGAAGGGGCGGATGAGGAGATCAACGTGGTATGCATATCATCTCTACGCACCGGCTTTTGTAAGTTCTTTGCATATGTTGCTTTCGTGCGGTGCGGTTGCCGTATATGCAGTACGGAGGATGCTCTCCTCATCCACCACTATCGTGGCCACCTCCGAGGTTGCTTTGCAACCTCGTGGCGCTTGCGCCCATCTTCGCTGGGAAAGGCTAAGGGGCCGCCCTCATTGGAGAAGCCTTTGCAATACGTTTGTTAACAGCGCAAACCTTGCACGCAAGTAGCCTTCCCCAGCGGGGAAGGTGCCCCGAAGGGGCGGATGAGGAGATCAACGTGGTATGCATATGATTTCTACGCACCGGCTTTTGTACGTTCTTTGCGTATGTTGCTTTCGTACGGTGCGGTTACCGTATATGCAGTACGGAGGATGCTCTCCTCATCCACCACTATCGTGGCGCTTGCGCCCATCTTCGCTGGGGAAGGCTAAGGGGCCGCCCTCGTCAGAGGTAGCCTTGACGCGGTCGTCTCACCGCCCACTGCCGGGCACGTCACACAACGCAAAAAGGGGAGTCCTTTCGGACTCCCCTTTCGGGTTTGTTTTTCATTCGTGATTGACTTACGCGCCAAGCTTTGCGAGGTCAGCGTCGGTCAGAACGATGTCGTAGATACGAACGTCGTCGATCACGTAGTCACGGCAACGCTTGTTGCCGCGGCCGATTTCGAATGCGGTCCACTCGATGGAAGCGAAGTTATCCTTCGAACCGGTGGTGCGCTGATACTTGACACCGTCGGTGGAGAGGTATGCATTGAGCTTCAGCGTACCGCTTTCGCTGTACTCGAAGGTGTATGCAGCATAAACATACTGATCCTCTTCGATGCCGAAGGAGCTGGAGTAGTTCTGTACCCAACCCTTGTTGTCGGGCAGCCACATTCTGTCAATGCGGAGACCAAGTTCATCGATCTTAGCGCCCTCAAGGAAGGTACGGAACAGACCCTTGATATTCAGGAAGTCGGGACCGTAGTTCTTCTCGTGCTGGTCGGTACCGAGCACCTTGAACTTCATGAATACGGTCTTGTTGTTCAGATCCATGTTGTCGTCGTCAGCCTCAAGCGAGATATAAGCATCTTCGTTTGCAGCGTATACGGTAGCAGTACCGTTCTCGATCACAACGTTGCCGTTGGCAACGGCTGCGACAGCGGCGGAGCCTGCGGTAGCCTTGTCGGCGAGCTGCTCTTCAGCAGTTGCGCCCTCGAAGTCGTACCAGGTAACAAGGTTAGCCTTGTAGGGATCCTCGGCGGGAGTTTCGGGGGTAACGGGGGTTTCGGGGGTTACCACAGCACCGGTGGACTTGAAGGTCGCGGTGATCTGCGGGATTGCACCGGGCATCAGGAAGGAGTACTTGCCTTCGCCGAGATCCTTGTACTTAATGACGTAGCCGTTCTTGCCGAGGATGGTCAGCGTGTCAAGCTCGTAGCCTGCATCGGGCGTTACGGTCAGGGTAACCGTCTGACCTGCGAAGGTACGGGTGCGGTTAGCCGTAACGGTACCGTTTGCAGTCTCAGCGATGTTGATGCGGCGGATAACCGGCCACAGCATCTGGAACTGGTTGGTGGGGATGGTAACGCTGCCTTCGGGAGCGGGAGGCGTCTGCGATGCAACTACACCGAGATCCAGAGTGGTGAGAACCTTGTCATAAATACGGAATTCCTCAAACTCGAAGTAGCGGCCGTTAGCACCGGTACCGTTTTCGGCGTTCTTACCAAGCAGAATATTGGAACAATCCAGCGAAGTAACACCGGTATTAACATTTGCAGTGGCATGAACCGGAATTTCGGTATATGTTACACCATCGGTAGAAACATAGGACTTCGTAATCAACTTCGTTCCTTCCAGCTCAGTGGTTTGGACGAAATAAAGATCATTGGAATCGAACGTCAAATTGGAGTTAGAAGCCTGCTCAAGTTTGTAATCGGCAGTAAGACCAACGGGCTTCATCCAGTTACGGAACCAAAATTCAGTCGTCGAATTGGTTTTGTTCTGTGCAATCGCACGCGTAATATAGTTCGAACCGGAGTTAATCCGCAGGAAAGTAGAGCCATTCGAAACAAAACTGGTCGCGATCGGCTTAACACGAACGAAAACAGTCTTACCGTTGAAATCATTGAAGTCAGCAGAAGCAGCGATCTTGATTACGTTTCCATCGGCTGCGGGAACAATTGCCTTGCCGCCTTCAACCTTAGTCTCAGAACCGATCAACTCAAACGTATCCTTTACATTACCTGCAGTAGCCTTATCGGTCAGTGCAGTCTCTGCATCGCCTTCAAAGTCGAACCAGGTAACAACGTGAGCATTGAGTTCGTCAGCCGTGGGAGCCTTGGGCGGCTCTGCAGCGGGAACGTCATCAGCGACAAACGGGACCTCGTCCTCGGCCAGAATTTTGCCGTAAATACGGAAATCATCGAGCTCAAAGTTTACACATCTCTTGTTACCACGGCAAATTTCGAATTGGCTCCAAGTGATGGAGGTAGCTGCTTCTTCATGGGAAGACGCGGAATAGTGTTCGCCGTCATTGGACAGATATGCATTAACAATTACCTTATTGTTGGTCTTATCAAAATTAAAGGTATAAATTGCATGGACATAACCGGTATCCGGATGGGCAAACTCGGGATTGTAGAAGATGTTGTTTTTCGTATTGCCAAACAGCCAGTAACGCTTAATACGCAGGCCCTGGGTCAGCACATCGCCACCCTCGAAGAAGGTACGGAAGAAGTCCTTCAGATTCAAGAAGTCAGCACCGTAATTTTTTTCATGCTGTGCAGTTGCAGTAGCCTTAAAACGCATATAGATGGACTTACCGCTCATATCCATATTATCCTTATCGGGATCAAGCAAGACATACGCATCCTTATCAGCAGCAGGAATCTTAGCAATGCCATCTTCGATAACAACATCACCCTTCAAAACGGCAGGATTGGATGCCTCACCAAAATAAGACTTATCAGCCAGCTGTTCAGCCTCGGTTGCACCTTCAAAGGTGTACCAAGTAATAACATCTTCAGAGAAGCTGGTCGGGCCTGCCGGAGCAGCCGCACCAGGCGTATCGTCAGCGATGGTCTTGATTTCGTCAGCGGTCAGAACCTTGTCATAGACGCGGAAATCATCGAAAACGTAACTATACGTACCACTGTCGCCATTATCACCAAGCGTAAATGCAGTAATATCGGCCATGTCGAATTTGTTCTGTGCCGCCTCTGCAACTGTATAGTTTGTACCATCGAGAGAAACATAGAACTTAGATTCGTACTTTTCAACGCCCCCAACCGTAACAAGCTCCAGCGACTGTGCGTAATACGCAAAGGTATTCGCAGAAGGCTTAATGGTATGGTTAATGCGAATATACTTGGATGTGTCTTTAGTTTGATTAGTTGAGTCCTGCGTCCAAGTAGAGATAGTATAAGTGTCAGCGTATTTAGTCATCCAACGCATTGCATAAGCCTTGTCCATAGCAGCGCGCATAAACGTCTTAGAAGAATCATTGGCGCCGGAAATCTTCACCTTGGCAAATACCGTTTTGCCAACGAGTGTACCAGCATCGGTAGCAGCGGGCGTGATGGAAATATAACTCTTCGCAGAAGACGTGGATGCTGCAATACTTGCCACACCGTCTGCAACGGTAACATTACCATTCAGCGTCAGCGTGTTTGCGGTACCCTTGGTAGCCTTATCGAGAAGGCGGGTAGCTTCATCATCACCTTCAAAGTCAAACCAGGTGACAACGTGATCATTGAGATTTGCCGGATCGGCAGCAAATGCGGGTACTACGGTGAACGATCCCAGGACCATCAGCGCTGCCATCAGGGCCGAGATCAACCGAAATTTCTTAGTCGTCATTTCATTTTCTCCTTTTTGTAAAATTTTTGCTAAGGATAAATACCCGAATATATTATACAACGGATATTTTGGCGAAACAACGGCGTAATCAATATCACTTTTGGCTAAATCAATACAAAAATCATTCATAAAACCATTTTCATCAATATTTTTCTTTGTAGGAATCATATAAATTCAGACGGGGGAAAGTTTTCCCCAAAAAATAAATTGCACAAAACCAAACCCTCCCCCGAGGGCATGGTTCGCCGAGAAAAAGAAGGATTGACAAAAATTTGTACGGATTCCCCCAACGAGGGGGGTATATCGTTGCAGTACCACCGTAGGGGTCGCCCCTCGGCAACCCCTACCAATCGTATCGCACCGCACATTATCCTTTGCCGCGAAGTATGCGCCCCCTTAGCCTTCCCCAGCGAAGAAGCCTTTGCAATACGTTTGTTAACAGCGCAAATCTTGCGCGCAAGTAGCCTTCCCCAGCGGGGAAGGTGCCCCGAAGGGGCGGATGAGGAGATCAACGTGGTATGCGTATAATTTCTACGCGTCGGCTTTTGTTCGTTCTTTGCGTTTGTTACTTTCATGCGGTGCGGTCGCCGTATATGCAGTACGGAGGATGCTCTCCTCATCCACCACTATCGTGATCCCCTCCGAGGTTGCTTTGCAACCTCGTGGCGCTTGCGCCCATCTTCGCTGGGGAAGGCTAAGGGCGCGCTCCGTTTACAAAAGAAAAACGCCGCGCTTGAAGCGCGGCGTTTTAGGGTTACTTTTACTTTGCGAGCTGTGCGTAGTTGTAGAGAACCTGAGCAACGATGGCGCGAGGAGCAACCTTCGTCATGTCAGTGATATCTACGCCGACACCGGCGAAGAGGTCGATTGCGAGAGCAACCTCATCCTTTGCCCAGTCGGATACGGTCAGGCCGTCGATCTTGCCTGCGGTCAGCTTAACGCCCTTGAGATCCGCATAGCGAACCATGATGGCGGCCAGCTGCTCGAGGGTCAGCTCTGCGTTGGGTGCGTACAGGCCGTCGCCCATACCCTCAACGATCTTGTTTGCGGATGCCCAGTCTACTGCCTTTGCGTAGTACTCGGTTGCGGAAACGTCGAAGAAGGAAACCGAGCTGGTGGCTGCGGGCTCACCCTCGTTGCGGTACAGGACGGTTACGACCATGCCGCGGGTCAGTGCAGTCTCGGGAGCAAACTTGGTGGTCTCAACACCGTTCATCAGGCCGTTTGCCGTGCAGTACTCAACTGCCTTTGCATACCATGCGTCTGCGGCAACGTCGGTGTAGGGGTTGGTGTAGGAGCGTGCGAAGACTGCGTTGATGGTGTGTGCCTCAGCAACCTTCTTGAAGGTGTAGGTATCAACCTTGCCGACCGAGACGCCGTCAACGATGACGTCAGCGATCTCGTAGCCTTCGTTTGCCTTGATCTCGAAGGTGATTGCCTGATTGTACTTAACCAGATTAGCACCTACGTTCGTGATGGTACCGCCCTCACCTGCAACTGCGGTTACAGGGTAGGTGGTGTTGTACTTGCGCATCAGGATACCCATCCAGTACTGATCCATCGCAGACATCACGTTGACGGTGCACTGTGCGGTGGGGTTGTTGTACTTCTCTGCCATGGAGGCGGGGAGAGTAGCGGTGAATACGTAAGAATTCTGGTTGTTGGGCAGGGTTGCAACGCGGGTTGCGCCCGTACCGGTGATAACAACGCCGGGGATATTGCAGGTTACAACGATATCGTTGAGAATATCATTGGTGTTGGCAGAGAGCTGCAGGGTAACCTGACCTGCACCGACGATCGTGTCGGAGACGGGGGTCATGCGGATGACTGCCTTGAAGTTGGGTGCGTAGTAGGTGCCGTCAACCTTTACCCAGCCGTTGGGGAAGAGGGTATCAAGGTCGGTGTCGGTCACGTTGGTGCCGACGAAGGACAGAACGGAGGAATCGTCAACGTTGACGGGGGAATCATCGGTACCGCCGAAGTGCGTGTTGCATCCGTTGCAGGTAACGATGGAGTTGTTGGAAATGGTGGTGTTATAAACCCAGTCGGTATGCTCGGTACCGAAGGAGAAGCCGCCCTCGGTCATATCGGTGAGCGTAACGGTGGAGTTGTCAATGGTGATGTTGTTGTTGTGGAAGCCGGAGATGAACTTACCGGATGCGGTCTTGGTCATGGTAACGGTAGAACCGTTGCGGATAACAACGTCACCGTAAACGAAGCCGCGGCCGTTATCGGTCAGCGCAATGGTCGAAGCGTCAACAACTACCTTACCGGCAGCCAGCGTATCCGAAGCGGGATCAGCATAAACCATGCCGTAGTAATCGAAGGTATTGTTGGTCAGCGTAACGGTGGAGCCGTTGGTGATGTACAGCTCGGAGGAGTTGTATACGCGGAATGCACCGGAAGAGGATGCCCAGTTGGTACCAATGAAGTCAACATTGTCAAGCGTCAGCGTGGACTTCACAGCACTTCCGCTGTTACCGATATCGAATTTACCCTCTGCCTGTGCGGGAGCATTCGAAATATCGATCGTACCGTTCTTGATGGTGAGGTTTGCGCCGTTCTTGATCGTCTGACCGTGTGCATTTACAGTCAGCGTGTTGCCGTTCAGGTCAAGGATAACATCCTTGCCGGAAACGGTGAGTGCACCGGCTGCATCGAGGGAAGCAGACTTAAGGAGAGTAATCGTATCACCGTTAGCAGCTGCAACTGCGTCTTCAATAGAATAATACAGAGTATTGCCGATGGTTGCAACGGCATCAACGAGAGTCATCACCTTGATATTGTCAATATAAGCCGAAACACCGGAAGTGCGCAGACCAATTGCCGAGTTAATATTACCCGCAGTACCAACGTTCGTTGCATAGGTATCTGCCGAAGTAGCAGTAGTACCGCCAACGAATACGCCGTTGACAAAGATGTCTACATTCTTGCCGCCGGTTACTACCTGACGAACAGTAAGCTTGTGGTCAACCAGGGGTCTAGTTTTATTGTTCGAAGAATTAGCAGTCGCTCTATCCAGGGTTTTTGCATCCGGAACATCCAATGCGTTCCATACCCAAGTCATAAGCGTATTGCCTACATTCGTCGTGTCGGTCGCAGTAGTTAACCGGTTACCGGGGTGAGAGCGAGTAACGGTTGCGTTCGTCGCAGGATTCGTCCAAGAAGCCTGTTCACCGCTGACATTACTGCCCCAATGCGTTCCCGTAGTAGCCGTATCCGTCACACCAATCAGCGCTCTGTTATCCATATAACCGCCAGCACGAAGCATAACGCGGTTCTGATTGAATTCATCCTTATAGTTGGTGATAAGAGCGATATAAGAATCATAGGCAACCGTTCCAATGGTATTGCCTTTTTCAATCATTTCAAGATCAAATTCAACCACGTAATCACCGCTGACAATTGCGTCAAGCTCGGCAGAATCGGGAAGAATTGTGAAATTAGCCGTACCGTCAGTGCTAGTGTCGATGTACAGCTTGCTATCCTTGATGGACATATTCACCGTGCCGGTTGTGGTGTTCTGCGTATAGCCCAGTGCAGCCAGCGTGGTATTATCAAAGTTCTCACTGTACACGGTCATCCATCTATAACCTGTGGGCTCAGTCCACTCAACGTTATTCGCCGTTAACTTGATATTATCGAGATAGTAGGTCAAAGTACCGGCAGAATGCGTGAGTGCAAGCATAGAAAAAACATTATCATCTCGGCGAGCACGGAATGCAGCCATATCATAACTGGTATATTCATTTGTGCCGCCGACGAAAACACCATTGTAGAATACATCGATCATGGTACCATTAACAGCTTCCACGCGGACATCAATTTTCCGGTTAAGCATCACCATGTCTGCGACATTCGTGCTATTTACATCCTTAGCATTGGCTGCACCATTCGTCATCCAATACAGCACATTATTGCCTGCAGTTGCTCCGGAATTAGCATTTGCTGAACGAGTGATCACCTCTCCACCCACAGGCTTCCAACTTGCCGCCTGAGCATAGTTCACACTCATACTTCCGTTTACACGGGGAAGATAGGTAACACTATATGTTTTATTAGCCGTTAAATAAAAATCTCCAGTGTGGAAGAAGGAAATACCTGCATAGCGGTTATTTTTGCTGGCAGTGCACAATTCAATCTCATATTCCAACGTCCAGTCACCGGTCATCACCTGATCCAGCGCGTGGGAATCGGGAAGAATTGTATAATTGGCATCACCGGCGCTCGTTACAAAGAGACGGCCGTTTTCAATGGCAAAAGTTGCATCAGCACCGTCATTTTTTTTCCAGCCGAGCTGATCAAAAGTCTTGCCATCAAAATTTTCTTCGTAGATTACAACCGACTTCTCTACGGGTGCAGACTGCAACAGCGGAGACGTTTCCGGTTCAGCAGCCGAAGTCGGAAGAACCACGACGGACATTACCATCAGAAGGGTAAGTCCAAGTGCAATGATTTTCTTCATGTTTTTTCTCCTTTTTTAATTGGTTATTGCAAAACAGAATATACCACGTTAATTATACGCAAGATTTGCTCTTTTGTCAAGAGGTTTTGGCAAACTATCCCGAAAGTTGTGGCTTTTTTTCACAATTTTGCCGCGGCAAAGGATAGAAAAGTCACTCGCGATTGACTTTCCCCAAGTGCAAACATTTATAGACCATCTGCTATGGCTGCGAGTTCGACACAGATACTGAAAATCTCCATGATCCGTTTGTCAGCATTCAGCTCACCGCCTGCTGAAGCTATTCAATAATATGCCTCCCTGTCTGATCGATCAATATAAACATTCAATTTTCTTTATAATATGCAATTTGTTTTTGTTGATATTTTTCGCCCTGTATGGTATAATACAGATAAACATCTGCAAATATATACAAAATACACCCTTTGAAATGGTTTTTTAACCACAAATTTTGTTTTTCACAAACATCAATGATTAAATATTTCAGGAAAGGAATATAACCTATGGAAAAAACATTTGACAAATCAAATGCCCGAATACTGGGAGCCAATTTGCACGGAACGACAATTTGCGCAGCGGCCGCACGTATATCGACAACAAATGGTTCCGCAACATCGCTTTTTGAAAAATCCATAAACAATCCCAACAACGAAAAACTAATAAAAAACGTACTTCTTTCCGGTCATCAATCCATCATGGAGCACTGTTTTTTCAACATTTCATTCACTAATGTGTCTGCTTTCGTTGAACAATATTTAATTGAGTTTCGGTTAGCCTCTTTCACAGTTCAGTCAAGACGATACGTGGACTTTAGCCAAGTCGGATTTTTCCGTGATCAGTCCCTCCCCAAGAAAATCGCAGAGTTGTACGATAGACATATGGGGTCTTTGTTTGACACATATGAAAAACTTCTGGAGCTTGGAATCCCCAAAGAAGACGCTCGTTTTGTCTTACCGTATTGCTTCCATAGCAATTTTTATTGTTCGTGTAATGCGCGTGAACTATTGCATATTATCTGCACAATGCTGTACGGACGCGGAAGTGTAATTGGGGAACTGTATACGCTCGGAACGAATCTAGCAAAGGACTTTGAAGCATATTTCCCCGGTGAAATCGAAAGAAACCGAAGCAAATATTCTGTCGAGAAAAGCCTCATATCCCGGCAACTTTCCGCAATGGAAAACGCCCAAGTCAATTCTTCGAACACGGTAACCGCCAATATTCAACCGTTATCTCACTCTACAATTTCCTCGGAAGATCTCTTTGCCTGTGCAAAACACAATTTTTCCACCGGGCAATCCCTCAGCACAAATGCAAATGAAAACTTGTTGTACCATTCCAGAGCAAGAGAATTGGAACTGATCAATATCTGTTTCAAAATACAAAACATTTCTCTGTCCGCCATAACCCATCTGGTCCGCCATCGAATGCAAAGTGTTTTAGTTCCGTTTATTGGAGAAGCCGTATATAAAAACACGCATATTACGCCTGAAACAGTTTTCTCTAACCCCGCAGCCAAAACACTCTATGAGGATGCATTTGTAAGCAACGCAAAAATGTTTAAGCAATTAAGAAGTCAGGGATTGGCACCCGTTAACTGCATTTATTTTGCATTAAGCGGCAATACGTTGGATGTTATTTCATCAATGAACGGGCGTGAGCTTTTCCATTTCATTCAATTGCGCACGTGCAATCGCGCTCAATGGGAAATACGGAAAATAGCAGAGTATATGTTGAAAATATCAAGAAGTATATATCCCCTCGTTTTTTCCAAGCTTGGGCCGAGTTGTTATATTACCGGCGTGTGCCCGGAAGGAAAAAAATCATGTGGTCACATTTCCGACGTTAAAAAATATTATTCCAATTTTTAAATCCATATTTCAAATTCAATTTAAGGACATTTTCATGAACAAAAAAGGCCAATTAAAAATAAAAGACATCATCATATATTCTATCATCGTTCTGCTGTTGGGATTTATTGCATTTTTGTTTTTTAAAGATGCGAAACAGGATGATATTCTGGACTCCATTACGCAATACATAGGCACACTCGTCACAATTTTATTGGGTGTAATCGGCATTTTTGAATTTGCATATGATAATGGGCTGACTTTGCTCGTCCCTAATTCATTCGAAAACTATAAAGAAAAAAAGTTGAACGAACAAACAAAACATTATCTAAAAGAATTCTTCAACCATGAAGCAGAATATTTTTCCCAGCACAGCAATAGCCGAATCACCTTCTTCCTAAACCAGCTGGGGCTGAGCAAAAATCAATTCGAGCAGTTGAAGCTTAACGTTTTTGAAATCAAACTTCTTCCTCTTCGGAACCTGAGTGACGCAGAAAATAAAATCCGAAAAATCATCCAAAAAGGAAACATTGTATTATCTCAGGACGGAAAGGACTCAAACGATCTTGTGTATAAAGAAGTAAAATATTTTTTGAATTTTACTGATATCATGTTTATAGATGATTATTATACGCAAATAATAGATTGCCTATCCTATCTGATCATGCAGAAAACGAAAGAAGAAAAATTTAATTATAATCGTATTTTGGTTTCAAACAGAGGAAATTTCCTCCTTGGAATGGGAATAAGTCAAAAGTTAAATACCGCATTGATAAAAATCACGGAAAGTCCTTTGATTTTTTCCAGCAAATCATGGATTGGAAACTTTTCGGAAAACAATCAAGATTGTGCAATTATCGTACATGATGTCCTGGTCAGCAGCAAACAAATAAAAGAAAGCATTAAAATCGTCGAGCAAAAGACCAAAATCTGTGCAATTTTTTGCATAGTAAACAGACTCGATTGTACCGGAGAAAAACAATTTGCAGAAGAATATGATAATATCCCCATTTACTCTTTGTTAAAGTTGGATGATAACGCAATCGAGGAACTCATAGATGAAGCCTTGTGAATTTTGCCAAGAATTTAGTCAACAGAAAAGCTCACCCTCACAAGAAAGTATGCTCCCCTTTTTTTCTTACAAAGACAGAGTTATTTCTTCGGATGGAGTATGGAATCTAATCCCTACTCTGGGGAGTTTTATTGAAGGTTATACCCTTTTGGTCGCTCGCGCCCACCGGCCCTCATTATATCACTGCACCCTTAAAGAAAAAGAAATGTATTTAGCCTTTCTGCATCGGCTGGAACATGTTTATAAAATTGCCTATGGGTCGAACGTAATCATGTTTGAGCATGGTGTGGTGGATGAGGCCATAGATGCACCTAATTCCGTAAGCCATGTGCACCTGCATTTCTTACCCTGCCGCGAAAATTATTCCTCTCTTGACGAAATATTTTTTAAAAAAAATCATTTCAAAAAATACGCAACATCTAATATACTGCAACTAAATGAAATTATTGATAAGCAAAAAATCAAGGCCTATTTGCTTTATTATTTTTCAAACCACTATTATATCGTTGATATTACAACAGAAAAATTGCCCTCTCAAATTTTAAGAAAGGTTTTTTACCAATTGGAATATTCCGCCGATGATGACGGTTGGAATTGGCGAACGCATCCCTTTGTTGAAAATATGCACCGCACATACCGCACGCTTAAACCGATTTTCGAAGATTTGATAACCTTTGAATTTTCAGAAAGAGTTGAAAGTTATGAAAAAGAAGCCGCATGGATAAACGATGCACAGTTCATCCAACCTCTTACACCTCCCCCTTTTGGGAAGAAGAAATTCCTTGATGTTGCCTGCGGTACCGGCATTATTTCCGAATATGCAAAAAAAACAGGTTGGTCGGTTACAGCAGTGGATACTTGCCGCGAAATGCTCAATAAAGTGGAAGACGCAATATACAAGGTTCATGCATCTGCAGAAAATTTGCCTTTCCCACAGGACTCCTTTGACTTGGTTGTTTGCCGTCAAGGAATACAATATATGAATATGCGGAAGGCATTGCAAGAAATGATCAGAGTCTCCTCTAAGCAAATTCTTCTACTCCATGCCACGGTCGATTCAAGTGAAGTATTGTTTTGGCAAACCGTTTTTCATGCTTTAGGCTATATTGGAAAAAGAATTATTGCGTCATGTGAAATACAAGATACCATCAAGAAAAATTTTAACTGTGTTCAAATACAATATGACAAAACTTTTTTCACCCGGGAAACCATAAGAATTCCCGATCCACAATTGTCCAAATTGGAAGAGTTGATACAAGCAACACCCTTGCTTCCCGCCAAAAGCAATATTTCTTTCGTCAAACAATCAAAATGCTTACATTACACATTGGAATGGCATTTGATTTCTATTAAAAAAATGCATTGAGGTAGACCGAGATATGAAAACCTATCGAAAGCTGGTTCGGGATCTGATCCCGGAAATTATAGAAAAAAACAATCAAAAATGTTTGTATACTCAACTTTCTGACGAAGAGTTTTTGTTTTATGCCGAGAAAAAACTGGAAGAAGAACTCAAGGAATATCTTGAAGATCATACCTTGGAAGAGTTAGTTGATTTATTCGAAGTCATACGGGCAATTGTAATAGCAAAAGGCTTTTCCTTAGAGGATTTGGAAAAGAAAAGATTACAAAAGGAAGCCGAAAAAGGCAGCTTTTCTCAAAAGATATTTTTAATCAGTGTTGAATAGACGTCTTCAACAAAAAGGAAAACTGATTCTCTCTTCGAGATTTGTTCTGCCCCAAAATGTACGGACAGTACAAAAAAGCGTCTACGGTAGAAAAAACAAAATTCAAGCAGCAAACTGGCTTCGTTTTTCAAGCGGAGTCAGTTTTGTTTTAGTCTGGATTCTCTCATTGTTGTAGAAACGGATGTATTCCCCAATGAGGAGGCGAGCCTCCAAAAAAGTTTTCAGTTTTGCCTGGTAGATATTTTCGGTTTTGAGAATCCGGAAAAATTTTCCCGCCATTGCGTTATCATAAGGGTTCCCCTTACTTGACATTGATGGCGTAACTGGTATGCTTTAGTAAGCTCAAAATCCCCCTGTGAAGTGTATTGAAAGCCCTGGTTACTGTGGAAATGCAACTCTGCAGTAACTTTCTCTTTCTTCTTGGCTGCTCTGATTCCGTTCGGCACAAGATTCACAGTCTGCTGTGTTCCTGTTTTGTAAACAACAATACTGTTGTCATCCAGGTCACGAATGACGGAAAGATACAATATACCCTACTGTGTATAGATATATAGGTATATATGAAATATCCGTCGCCCACTTCTGATTCGATCTGTCCGCATGAAAATCCTGCATCCGGAGATTCTGGTATCTGTGCAGAAGTTCGGTGTACCGATAGCCCCTGCGTTTTCTGATCACAGACAGCAAATTGTATTTCTACATGACTCTCAACACAGTTTTCGAGTTTTTATGGATGCCGTTCCGCTCAAGTCAGATGTGTACGTGATGATATCCGTAGGTCTTGCCTCACTCATCCTGACATTCTCCGATCTTCTCAGCCAGTGCAAGATCCTTCGCACGTATATTCCTTTTTACATAGTAGCCGCTTCTGGACACCTTGAAGAATCGGCACATTTCGCTGACAGCATATTTATCTTTATGACGATAGATTGCCATGTATTGGATCTGTGTTCTCACTTCCTTCCTGTGAGCGAGAGAAAATCCCGTATCAGTTATTTTCCCGCTCTAATTGCTTTATCCGAGCATCCTTGCGCGCCAGCTTATACCGCAGATCGACAAGCTTATCCTCTTCGGTCACTACAGCCTCCTTTGACGGTCTGCCTTTCTTCTTAATGGCTATTCCGGCTGCTATTTTGCGTTGCTTTTCATTGTATTGTGTTTTGAGGTTTCGCATTTGCTTGTAACTGACATCAAATTTTTCTCCGATCTCTCATAATCTTGTTCCTTCCTCATAAAGTCGTATGTTTTTTCTTCATACTCTTCCATATATCTGTATTCTCCGGGCATAACAAAACCTCCTATGGTAGTTCCTTTATTCTACCATAGGAGACCTTTTTTGTCACTGTCCGTTTTTGCTGGATCAGTTCAGCAAAAGGGCAGCCCTTAATTATAATAGATCGACGTAACGTAGCCCTCGGCGTCAACGATGAAATTCACCTTCGTCGCCACGCCGCCGTCGGTTTTGGTATAGGTATATACACCCGCCTCCGCCCCGGCTTCTCCGTAAGCGGACTTGACGGCGTCCGTCGTGTCGCCGATGCGGATTCCCTCCGCCGTCGTGACGCTGTCGTCGGTCAGGTAGACCGACACGATCACCTCGCGGCCGTCGGCCGTCGGCTGGGTGTTCACCTCAAAGCCGGCGTAGTAGTACACGCGGTCGTAGCCCTCGTGCACGCAGCTCTTGGCCTCAAGCTTATCCTGCGGCTCGCCGAGCGCGGCAAGCAGAGCGGGGTCTGCGCCCGGATAGAGGAAGGCTTCGCCTGCCGTGAAGCCATACACGGCGGGGGGAGCGGAATCGGCCGGCTCCGGCGCATCGGTCGTCTGCACGGGGGGCGGCAGGGTGGAATCGGCTGGCGCGCCGGCGTCGGTCTCCGTACCGCAGGCGGCAAGCGCGATGACGGCAAGGAGTGCGGTGAGCGCGGCTATGATGCGAATGGATACGTTCATGGATAATCTCCTTTGTCGGTTATGGTGTCGCGGGATAGAGGGACGGATCAAAGCTGTAGTAATCGGGAACGCGGGTATCCGAATAATGCTTGACCTCGCTGTCGGTCAGAAGAAAGCAGGTCAACGGATGTGCGGCGTAATGCGGGCAGGTGTCGAAGTGATACCAGTTGCCCTCGTATTTCACCAGATTCCAGAAGTGCGGATTGGTTACGCTGTCGCGGTGGATCTCCAGATTCTCAAATCCGGCGCGCGTCAGCAGGAAGCGGGACACCGCGTAATACACGAAGCAGTCCCCCCGCCCGTTGCGGAAGCCGTAAAAGGCCGCGCCGACGGGGTCGCTCTTATCGGCGTACGCCGTGTAGCGCAGGTTGAGGGTTGCCCAATCGTAAATCGCGCGGGCACGCTCGAGCTCGGTCATCCCCGGTCGGATAATCCGGGCAAGCACCGCATCGGCAAGCGCGTTTACCGCCGTCGTATCAATCGCACTGACCGTATAGGTCACCGTGCGCTTCACCTCGTTGCCCGCCGCGTCCACGGCGCTGTAGGTGACCGGATACTTCCCCGGCACGCGAAGCTTCACGGCAGACGAATCGACGCTGACCTTGACCGCACCGTCGCGGTTATCGGCCGCCGAGACGCCCCGCTGGTAGGAGACGCTCTCACCGAGGTAAACCGTCTTGTCGCCGACACCGCTCAGCACGGGCGGCTCGGTATCATAGATCACGGTCAGGGTGGCCGAAAGCTCGGTTTTGTTGTTCGCCGCATCGGTCAGGGTAATGGAGAGTGCGTGCGTCCCCGGCTGATCGAGGACGGGGGCTTTACCGTCGGTATAGGATGCCGTCACCTCGGTGGCGTCCGCCGTGGCCTCAAGGAAGGCGGCGGCTTCGATCTCATCCCCAACGTAAGCCACGCGGTTGACGGTCTTGCCCACGGGCGGCTTGGTATCCACGAAGGTAATGCGCTGAATCAGCGTCTCTCCCCGCGGCGTGGTCAGCGGGAAATCAAGCCCCCCGAGCGAGGGAGATGCAAGCAGAGCGGCATCCCCCTTCAGCCCGGTATTTCCCGTCAAATGAAGCAGAAGCTCTTCTGCCGTATATTGGCCGAGCTCCACGTCGGCCGCGGCCGGTGCGTCGTAAACCTGAACGCCGCCGTAAACGTCGGCCGTATTGCCCGCCGCATCGGTCAGGCGAAGCTTCAGCACGCGGCGGCCGACCGACAGGTCGGGCTCCTCGGTAAACTCGGCCGTGACCCGCGTCGCGTCGGTCACCGACGAAAGGAAGGCGCTCGCCTCGAGGGGCTGTCCCGAGAGAAGGGGGAGCAGGAGCATCTTTGCCGTCGGCGGCGTCGTGTCCGTGACGTTCAGACCCAGCGTCACCCATTCGCCGTTCAGGTAGATCGGCAGGGCGTGCCGACCGAGGGCACTGCTGTCAAAAAGGGAGAAATCCTCGTCAAACTGTACCCTGCCCTCCACAGCGCCGACGATCTGCTCGGCCAGCTCGTCAGCCGAGATACCCGCTTCGACCACGAAATCGGCCGAAAGCGCGTGGACGCGCAGTGTCGCTTCAAGCCGCTTCTCGTTGCCCGCCGCGTCGGTCAGGCGAAGCTTGACCGTCTGCGTGCCCGGGCGGTGGAAATCGGGTGCGGGACCGGCATAAGATACGGTAATCGGCGTAGCGTCGGTAAGATCGGCACAAAACTCCTCTGCCGCGAGCACCTCGCCGAGGAAAACGGTTCTCTCAACGGTCGCCGCCGCAGGCGGCACGGTATCCGCAACCGTCAGCGTCGTCCGCCGAGGAATGCCGAGCAGGTGCAGGTGCACCGTTTGCTCGCCGGGGAGCGACGTGTGATTCTCCCCCTCGCCATCGGTCGGCACGAGAAAGGGATACCGCGCGTAGTCGGCTGGCGTCGGCAACGCCGCCCCCGCCTCAACGCACAGCGGGCGCAGGGCGGTAAAGAAGAGAGTCGCCGCGATTGCAAGCAGAAGGAGAATTCCCCCCGCCGCAATCAAAATGGGACGAATGTATTTTTTCATCGGATATGTCCTTGTCTGTTCAAAAAAGTCAGCACGTCAGTGGACCGCGGGGACGCCGTCACCCGAGAGATAGAGGGTGCCGTCGTTTCGCAGTGCGCCGATGCAGACGCTTCCGGCCGCAATGGCTCTGACGTCGCTCCAGCCCTCAACGCTTCCGCCGTCACCCGAGGTAGGACGGCCGGCCAGCAGGACGCTTCCGTCCGCGCAAAGTCCCAGCACCTGTCCGCTTCCCGCGTCCACGGCGACCACGTTATGCCATTCGTTTGCCGCGTCGGCACCGAGCGAGGTATTGCCCAGCACCGTCACGTCACCGTTGCGGTGGAGAAGGACGGTCGTCCAGTCACCCGCCGCAATGGCAATCACGTCCGCATATCCGTCGGTATTGCATTGGCCGCTGGCGTTGGAGCCGGTCGAGAGCACCTTGCCGTCCGCGCGGAGCGCAACGGTGTGATACTTGCCCGCCGCAACCGCGATGATCGAGCTCCATCCGGTCACGTCGCACTGTCCCTCACTGTTGTCGCCCACGGCCGAAACCTTGCCGTTGGCCCGGAGGGCGACCGAATGGCGCTCGCCCGCCGCGATATCCACCACGTCCGCCCAGCTGCTGACGCTGCAGCGACCGTATCCCGTGTTTCCCGCGGCCGAAACGCGGCCGGTTTCATGGAGACAGAGGGTGTGGAACTCGTTCATCGAAAGGGAAACCGCGTTCGTCCAATCCACGTCCTTCAGCCCGCGTACCGTGCCGTCGGCGTCAATATAGGCCGCCTGCTTGCAGAGGGCGAAGGGACGCGCATTCCACGCGCGCATTTCCTCTTCGTTCATCGTAAAGTACAGATCGGTAATATGCTCGGCAAGGAAGCGTGCATCGGCCGCCTCGCGGATTTGCTTCAGATAAGCGTCGGGAAAATCCGAATAGGAAAGCGTGAAGCGCAGTGCCTCCTCGTATTGCCCCGCGCCGAAATAAATATCGAAAATCTCCGCAAAAACCGCGTCCGCACGGGAGGCCGAGGGGTGCTGTTCGGCAAACAGATAGGCCTCCGCATAGCTCTTCCGCTCCATGGAATCGGCAATGGCGTCGTCAAAGACCTGCCCCAGTGCCTCCTCGCCCATGTTATGGAGCATACGCGTGTAGCGGGCCGCCTGCGCGTAAAGCTGGTTCTCCTCACAATAGGTAATCAGCCCGTGAATGAGATCGTCGTAAAGTGCTTCGTCCTGCGTCAGCAGGCCGTAGCCTGCCGCTGTGAAATCGACCGTTCCGGTCGCCATCGCGGAGATGGCGTCATTGGCCGCGGCGCGGTAGATCCGCTCGGAATCGGGCACTGCGCGGATGCTGTCGTAGACCAGCGCCCCCTCGTAATCGTAGGCCGCAAGCGACGCCTCAACCGCCGCATCAAGCACGCGCGCCTTCTGCGTCTCGTCTCCGCGCTTGCGCGCAAAGGCCAGCGCCTCGTCGTATCGCGCCTCGGCAAGGAAAAGATCGGTTACCTCTGCCGTTGCGGCGGGATAAACGACGTCCTTGAGATAGAAGACTCCCGCCCCCACCGCAGACGCGGCGGCAAGGAAAAGGGTAAGCACCAGCGCCGCCTTGAGCGCACCGCGCCGACGGGAGCGTGAGCGCGCAAAGGCGAGGGTTGCCTCATTGCCGAAATAGGGCTGACGCGCCGATTTTTTGGCGCCGCAGTCGCGGCAGACCTCGTCCACGCAAACTCGCCCGCAGGAGCACATCCAGACCCGATCGTCGATCGCGATCGGCACGCAGCGCGCACGTTTCCCCCAGGCGCTGAGGACAGCCTTTTCCTCCGCATAGGAGAGCAGATCACACAGCAGTGCGCGGGGCGGTCTTACCATATACTGCTCGGGCGAGAAATCCTCGCTCGTGCCGTCGGCATAGGTGACCTGGGTAACCCAGGCCTCAAAATTGACAATATCATACGACCAAAGCTTGACCGCGCGATGGTCGTCAAAATATTCCCCCGGCCGACACATCAGGGCAGAATAGGTGATGCCGCTGTCGGGCGTTGCACCGGGATAGAGGCAGTTGCCCGCACCGTCGTAACAGCGGAAGCGAACCACCGCACCGGTTACGGGGCGGTCACCCGTGTTGCGCAGGACGAACTGAATCAGCTTGTTGCCCAGCTCATAGTCATATACGAACACCGCTCGCTCAAGCGTCACCGGGCAGGTCGGGCAGACCTGTCGGTTCTCAACCTTGGCCACGGTGCGGAATCGGTTTTTGAGTGTTTTCGTCGTTTGCATCTTATTTCTCCGCTGCCACAAGGGGAATCTCGTCGATCGGGTGGTCGGTCGGCAGATAGCGTTCAATCTCGGTATCCTGGAAGTGCCACCATTCGGAATTGATGTAGTCAAATCCGCAGGAAACCATGATCTTGGTCATGTAATCCATGTTCTTGCGTGCCTCGGCGCTCATCTGGGAGGAGCGAGCCGATGCGTCCGAGAAGGTATGCATCTTGGTGGGGAATACCAGCTCGTTTCCGTTGGCATCCACCAGCGACATATCGATGGCACAGCCGCGGTCGTGGCGGCCGCCCATGCCGATGGAGGGGTCTGCGACCCATTTGTGAATCTTGATGATATCAAACCATTTCTGCTGAACCGAGGTCGGACGGTAGGCGTCGTAAATCTTGATCCGATATCCGTCCTTTTCGAAGAGCTCAACGGCCTTGAGCAACTTCTGCACCGTATCGTACTGCATCATGCAGAGATTGCGGTGATAGAAGGGCTCACCGATCGAGGTGTCCTCGGTCGCCAGCTGCATCGAGATGATGACCTTGTCCGTATAGCGGGTTACGTCAACCAAATGCGAGGAGGCCGGCACGAAGGTGCCCGCCTCGGTACGCGCCTCGCCGTACTCGACCGGCAGCTCACCGTAAATTGCGTATTCGCCTGCGGCAACGCCGTCTGACGGGCAGAAGCCGACGACGGTGCCGTTATCCCGCACCTCAAGATAGCCGTTCCGCGCCGTGCGCATCTCGGCAATCCGGCCGAGCGACAGGCTGCTCACCTGTCGGGAATCGGGATCGGGGGTCGCGTAGACGGGCAGCTGCTCAACGATTACCGTCATCGTCGCATAGCGCTGTGCCTCATCGGGCGCATCAACGCCCGGAATCATCGAGGTCGTAACGGCGGGATCAATCGGCGCCTCGCCGACATCAAGGGTAACCGGAGCGGGCAGCTCACCCGCAATCGAGCTCGGGTCAAATCCGGCGAAGACGGCTTTGTCATAGTAATAGGAACCATCCCAGCGCGCACAGGAGGCGAGCATCAGCCCCGCCAGCACAAGCGCTGAGACGCGTACCGTTTTCTTCATGGTGCAGTCTCCTTTCGGTAAAATCAAAACATCAGTCGGCCAAACAAAAAGCCGGGGAAATTCTTTTGAAGGTGCCCTTCGATAAGAGCAAATGTACATCGCTCAGCACCAAGGCTCCCTCCGATGAGGGTGGGCGCAAGCGCCACGCCGGCGACTGAGGGAGTGCAGCGTGCACAAACGCGAGCGCTGACGAGTCTTCCTCTCGCAAAACCGCTCACTTCACCCGATCTGCGGCGTCGATGAGGTCGCGGAGATTCCTTTCGGCAATCTCCACGATAACGACGTCCGCCCCCTTGCGGTCGAGCTGATCAATCCGATAAGGCAGAGCGCGCTCAAAGCGCACGTCCGAGAAGGAAGCGGCAAAATAAGGGATCAGCGCACTGCCGAAGGAATCACGAAAGATCATAGCGGAGCGCGCGGGTGCGTCGGCACTCGCCGTCGAGATGATCAGATCCATCGGCGTCACGTAATTTGACGTATAACGGAATTCGGGCAGAGTGTAAACGATATTCTCATCGTACCGCTTCAGAGAGGGGGTCAGAAGCGCGTCGAGATCACCCGAAAAATCCGAGGTGATCTGCCGCTCGGCAGAGGAAAAATCAGCGTGCGGAAGCGCCAGCGCGTTCATCATCGCGCCGTACGCCAGGCGAGCACCCTCGCCGTTCCAATGGGTGTCCCGCTTATGGTAAAGCCCGTCGCCGTCAAGGCAGGCGCGAAGGTCAACGTAGGCCACGCCCCGCGCATCGAGCGCGGCGTGAAGGCGATCGAGATCGCGCGTATCCGTCCGCGCGCGGTAACGCGCAGGCATATACTCGCCGCAGACGGTGTTCTTGTTCGGTGCAGCGGCAAAGAGCAGCTTCGCCCCTCGCTCGGCGGCGTAATCGGAGAGGACCAGCAGCGCATCGGCCGCCGCGTTGATTTCTTCGTCGGTCATCGGCGCGGTGCCGAGATAATCGTCCAGCGTCTCGCCGAAGAAAAGGTATCCCTCCCGCCCCACGATCACCTGCTCGGTGCCCGAGGCAAAAAATTCACTTTTGAGGAGGCTGCTCAGGGTGACGAGCTCGGTGCGCAGGGCAAAGCGCTCGGCAAAATACGGCTCAAGCTCCTCGGTAAAATTCACGTTAAGCTTCCCTTCCTCAATATAAAGGGAGGGAAAGGGGGTCAGCTCCCTGCCCTCCGCCTCGGCATCGGGGCGGAAGAAGAAGGCGCCGACCGAGAAGAACAGACAAAGTGCCAGCACGGTTCCAATATAAATCCGGCATAACCGACGGCTCATTGCACCGCCTCCTCTCTCCGCGCCGACACACGGCGCAAGCTATCCAGGGTATAGTTGACCCGCATCACGCGGCTCTCGCGCTCTGTACGAACGGTCAGAATCGGATCAAGCCCCATAAACTCCGGGGTCAGATCCCGCAGAGCCTCAATCGATTCTCCCGCCGCCGAGGCGATAAAGTTCAGATAAAGCTTATCCTCCGTCCGCGCAATATCCAGCAGAAGGATCAGCCCGTCGCGCTGGAGGTCAGCCGCAATTTCTCCGCAGATCACCGCGGTTATTCTCTCCCGCCGCTCGGGCGCACGCAGAGTCAGCGCCAGCGTGCAAACAGGCAATCTCCACTCGTCCACCACGCGCGCAAGGCGGCCGCCGAATTCGCGGCCGGCAATCTCAAGGGAGAGGGCCGGCGTGACGCTGCTCATCCGCTCGGCGGCAGCGCGGCTTCCGCCGTCTGCGGCGGGAAGCATCAGCTCCATCGATCGGCTGAACTCCCGCCCCAGACGGCGGCGGAAGAAGAAACCGTTGTCGGCTCTCAGCGTCTGCAGAAATTCGCGCAGAGGGCGGTGGCTCCCATAATCGGGCGTCGATTCAATCCGCAGCTCCATCACGCGGGCGGCAAGCAGCTCCTCGCCGAGCTCGGCGCAGAGATAACGGAAGGTTTCGTGCGCCGTACGGATTCCGCCGACCGCAGTCGGGCAAAAAACGTCCAGACGGTATCGCGGCGTTTTTCCGGGCAGACGCAGAAACTCCACCGTGGGGGGTGTTTCATACAGATCGTAGCCGGTCTGCCGCTCATAACGGCTGACCCCGCGGGGCAGGTAGTCAAGCAGCAGCCAATATCCGCTCACCTCTTCGGGCGCGCGCGAAATCACGTAGCGGTTGATCATGCGTGCCTCGGGGGAAAGCGCGCCAAACATCAGATAATGCTGGCCAAGCACGCGGTTTACCGAAAAAACCGTCTCGCGGGCACTCGGGAAAAAGCGGGCGTAGATGCCGCCGAGTGCATCGGCCGCCTCGGTATAATTGCCGTCATAGAGCGGCTTGCGGATCGAATCCTCCGCCTCAAGCATGGCGCGCCAGAAATCGTCTGCCGCGTCGATAAGCGTATACGGCTCACTGCCCTCGGCACGGAGCAGACAAAGCCCGTCCAGCGTCATCTCGCGCTCGTGCCCATCAACGTCGACCGGCTCTCCCTCTCTCACCGGGGAGTGCAGGCAGCCCGGGCATCGCGCACGGAGCAGCTCCGCCAGGCGCGAACGGTATTCCTCTCTCGGCATCAGATAAGCCTCCACGCAATGAATACGGTCGGGCTCATTGAGGCGAATATGCGTCAGCTCGGTTTCTTCCTCGATGAAATAGGGGGCGATACAGCCGGTTTCACACAGGCGCGTCAGGAGAAGAACCGGACGGCGCGCGGCATCGGCAAGAAAGGCGTCGACACTTGCATATTCCTCGGGAATCGCGTAATAATGATATAAATAAGCAAATGCGGAAATTGATTTCATTACAGCGTAAATGTCCTTTATATTCCGCTTTGGCATCGTTTCCAAAACGGGTATCCGGAAAAATGGGTATATATAGTTAGTATATCATATTTTCCGAATGCCGTCAAGATAGGGTGGGGGAGAACACGCGCAGAAGAAGTGTAAATTTTTCTCCCGCGTCGACTTACACATCCCGGAATATGAACGATCTGTAACTTATCGCAATTTTTGTCCGATTCCTTGACTTGTACCGTTCGAAAATGCTAAAATAAACTATCCCATGGAAAGGAGTGAATGTACGGTGAATCAAAACGAGCTTTTCTCCGACAGAGACCTCTCGACAAAGCACCCCGATTACTGCGCCGAGATTGCGGAAATTCTGCGCGGAAATCTTTCGCCGAAGCTGATGCGGGAGCGTCTTCTCGATTACCACGAAAATGATATTGCCACCGCCATGGAGCTGCTTGACGCAAACGAACGCCGCCGTCTCTACAGCATTCTGGACGCAGATACCCTTGCGGCAATTCTCGAATACGCAGAGGCGGAGAAGCTTGACCGCTATATCGGTGAGCTGGGGCCCAAAAAACAGATTGAAATTCTCTCCCGCTTCGATACCCAAACCACCGTCGAATATCTTTCTCAGCTGGAAAAGGGCCGCCGCGCCCTCTTGGTCGAGCTGATGCCGGCGGAAATCAGAGAGGAAATCGCACTGCTCACCTCCTTTGACGAGGATGAAATCGGCAGCCGTATGACGACGAACTACGTCGCAGTCCGCGCCGGCATCAGCGTCCGTCACGCCATGCGCGAGCTGATTGCGCAGGCCGCGGAGAACGATAATATTTCCACCATCTACGTCATTGACGACGAGGATACCTTCGTCGGTGCGATTGACCTCAAGGATCTGATTATCGCGCGCGAGGGCACCGAGCTTTCGGCCATCGTCACCACCTCCTACCCCTATGTTTACGCCACCGAGCCGATTGAAGGGTGCATTGAGCGCATCAAGGAATATTTTGAAGATTCCATCCCCGTTCTTGACGCCGACAACCGTCTGCGCGGCGTACTGACCGCCTCTGATCTGGCACAGCTGATCGATGACAAATTCGGGGATGACTATGCTAAATTCGCCGGTCTGACGGCCGAGGAGGATCTCAAGGAGCCCCTCCGTCGAAGCATCGCCCTGCGTCTGCCCTGGCTGATCGTTCTGCTGGGCCTGGGCATCCTCGTCTCGGGTGTCGTCGGGCTGTTTGAAGCAGTCGTGGCGCAGCTTGCGTTGATCGTTTCCTTTCAGTCCCTCGTTCTCGGCATGGCGGGCAACGTGGGCACGCAATCGCTTTCGGTTACCATCCGTATTCTGATGGACGAGGAGGTCAGTGCAAAGCAAAAGCTTTACCTGATCGGCCGCGAGGCACGGATCGGCCTGACCAACGGCGCCATTCTCGGCCTCTTCTCCTTCATCCTCATCGGTCTGTATCTGTTTTTGCTCAAGGGCCAGCCCGCCGTCCTGTCCTTCTCCGTTTCGCTCTGCGTCGGGCTTGCGCTCGTGATCTCCATGCTCCTCTCGGGCATTTCGGGTACTACCGTGCCCATGCTCTTCAAAAAGCTGAAAATTGATCCCGCCGTCGCCTCGGGTCCGCTGATCACCACCATCAATGACCTCGTTGCCGTCGTCACCTATTACGGCTTTGCCTGGCTTCTGCTCATTCACGTCCTGCATTTTTAAAAAAACGCTTTACTTTTTTGGGAGGAAGGCGTATAATTATCCTATCTTCAACCACGGAGGACAAGCATGGAAACCAAGCCGATTCCGCCCTATCTGGGCGTTGCCTACTATCCCGAGGACTGGGACGAGTCCGAGCAGGAATACGATATCGCCAAAATGCAGGAAGCGGGAATCACCGTTGCCCGAATCGGGGAATTTGCCTGGCACAAAATGGAGCCACGGCCGGGGGAATACGATTTTGCCTGGCTTCACCGCGTCATCGACCGTCTTGCCGAGGCGGGCATTGCCGTGGTGCTCGGTACGCCGACCGCCACGCCGCCGCGCTGGCTGATCTCGCTCCACCCCGACGTAACGGTGGAAAATGAGGCCGGGCACAAAATCTCGCACGGCGGCCGCCGTCACTGCTGCTCGAACAATCCCCATTACCGCGAATATTCGGCGCGCATCGTTGAAGCGATGGCCCGCGAATTCGGCGAGGACGAAAACGTCATCGGCTGGCAGATTGACAATGAAATTTACATCTACGGCACAAGGGGCTGCTTCTGCCCTGCCTGCCGCGACCGTTTCCACGCCTATCTGGAGCGAAAATACAGTACGGTCGAGGCACTGAATGCCGCCTGGAATCTGAATCTCTTCAGCCAAGCGTACGACAGCTTTGCCGAAATCCCCCTTCCCCGCGATACGTGGCACAATCCGCACCTGCGCATGGAATGGCTGACCGCCCAGGCGGCCGATCACGTGGATTTTGTCCATATGCAGGCTGATATCCTGCATCGCTATACGTCCGCGCCCGTCAGCACCGACATCATGCCGCTCGGGGCATTCGACTACCGTGAAATGCACGAAAAGCTGGATATCGTACAGTTCAATCATTACAACGATCCGCACAATCTCTGGCAGGCGTCCTTCTGGTTTGATGCCCTCCGCCCGATGCTTCCCCGTCCCTTCTGGAATACCGAGACGCAGACCTGCTGGAACGGCGGCGTGGAAATTTCGCAATCCCTCAAGCCTGAGGGCTATTGCCGCGTCAACTCTTTCCTCCCGATCGCCCTCGGCGGTGAGGCCAATATGTACTGGCTCTGGCGCACCCACTGGGCGGGCCACGAGCTGACGCACGGTGCGGTACTCGATACCTCCGGCCGTCCGATGCATATCTGGGGCGAGGTACGGGACACGGCCGAGCTGATGGCACGGGCCGGTGATTTCCTGCGGGAAACGCGCGTTAAATCCGAGGTTGCCTTCCACTATACCGCGCGCAACTGGAACATGATGGACACCCAGCCCATCGTTACCGGGCTTGATTATTTCCGCGCATACGATTTCTTCCGTCCACTGGCCGACCAGGGACTCTCCCCCGACGTCATTGACGCCAAGGAGCCGCTCGATCGATACCGCCTGATCGTCTCTCCGCTGATGATGACCCTCGAGGAGGGAGATCTGCCCGAACGGATGGCCGAATGGGTCCGTGCAGGCGGCGTTTGGGTGGTAGGCCCTCTCTCCGACATCCGCACCAACGTCGGCACGCGCTATCAACATCAGCCGTTCGGTATGCTTGAGACGCTGACCGGAGCAAAATGGTGCTACGGAATGCCCGACCGCGTCGGCGCGGTAAAGGCTGTCTGGGCGGAGAGCGGCGAGAGCTTCGGCGGCGGCACCTGGTACGACGCGTTTGACGAGGCACCCGAAAACACCCTCGTCCGCATCGAAAACACGCACAGCGCGCTTGACGGCAAGGCCTGCGTCGTACACCGCAAGGTTGGTCGGGGACACGTCATTATCCTCGGCACCTTCCCCGGATATGACGAGCTGAAGCGCATCTTCTCCATGGCCTGTGCACTGGCCGACCAGCCGCACGACTGTGTGGACGGTCAGCTCATTGTTGCTCCCCGTGAGGGAAATCCCTATACGGGGGACGGCCGCGAGGGCGTGATTCTTCTCGAATATTCGGGAAAGGAAAAGGGCGTTTACACCTTCTCCGGTCGACTGCGCAACCTCGTCACCGGTGAGATTGCCGAGGGCAGCATCGAACTGCCGCCTTACGGAATTGCCGTACTTGAGCGCGAGTAATCCAAATCCGCCTATCCATAGAAAAAGGAGAGAAAAATGAAAATTCTTACCGTCGGCAACAGCTTTTCGGTAAACGCCTGCCGTTATCTGCACGAAATATTTCAGGATGGCGGAACAGAGCTGACGCTTGGACGCGCCAATATCGGCGGATGCACGCTTGAGCGCCATTGGTACAACGCCGTAAACGATATTCCAACCTACGGCGATGAGTACGGCGGAAGCATGACGCTGCGGCAGATGCTGGAGTCGGAGAAATGGGACGCCGTTACGCTCCAGCAGCAGAGTCTGAATTCAAGCAAAATCGGCACCTTTTATCCGTATGCGGATATCCTTGCCGATCTGATCAGGACCCATGCACCAAGCGCCGAGATCGTTCTGCACCAGACCTGGGCATACCGCAGGGATAACGAACAGCTGCGCAGGGACTGCCTCATCTCCCAGGCACAAATGTTTATGCTCATCGCACAAAATTACAACGAGCTTTCCGACAGGCTCGGTGCACGTATTCTGCCCGTAGGCGAGGCATTTCGCATCATGCAGGAGCTGACGGGGGATACCGTCGGTTCTCTGACCCGCAAGCCGGACGGCCCCTCACACGCAAACACGCTCGGAGAATACGTCGCCGGTCTCGTGTGGTACACGATTTTCACGGGCGGAGATATCGACGAAATCAGCTTCGTCCCCGACGAAGTAGACCCCGCGCTTATTGCGCCGGCAAAGGAAGCGGTTAAAACCGCCGCCGCGCTTTACCGATAACGAAAAACGAAATATGCCGCGCTGAATTGCGCGGCATATTTCGTTTTTTGCGCAAGGCGTCATCGGAAGTACGGAGAAGCCCTCATCAAAGGAATCCGCGCATATCCACCGAAAGACGCTCCTCGGAGGCAATCAGCCGTTTGGCAATATCCTTTGCGGTCTCATCGGCCGCCTTGTATTCGTTAAGATAGCGGGAGAGCGACTTTACCCCCATATTGCATCCGTCGGTCATCAGATCGGCAATGGTGCCGTCCGACTCGTTCATGGCCAGCTTCATCTCGGTCTTCATCCACGACATCCCCTTGGCGATCGGATTCGGTGCCTTTCCCTCGTCGTGAAAGCGGGAGAGCTGCGCCTGAATCTCCCGATCCAGCCCTTCGTGCTCGCGTCGGCATTCGCTCAAACGAGCCCGCAGGGCGTCGGCATGTGCAAATTTCATCACGTCGTCAATCGAATCGACGCCCATCCGCACGCCGGCATCACATTCCCGCAGAAGCCGTACCGTATCCTGTTCGATCATTTCTCTTCCTCCTTTTCGGTTCGGTAAAATCAGTATGTCCCAAAAAGAAGAAAATCATGCGCCGCATCAGCGCCAATTACCACCTTTTTACCGTTCGCCCCTATGATTCGCACAAACAAAACAACGGAAACAAAAGCATACTTTTATTTCCGGCGGGAACGTGACGCACAATTAGCCTTCCCCAGCGAAGATGGGCGCAAGCGCCACGAGATTGCAAGCAATCTCGGAGGTGGCACGGCGAAGCCGTGACGGATGAGGAGATCAACGTGGTATACATATGATCTCTATGAT
>JAZODX010000140.1:0-5726 GCA_045597265.1 Eubacteriales bacterium
ACAGATGAAACGCTATTTGCGCCGTTCTAACAATATTCCTATGGCTATCCTCGGCTGGAAATCTCCTAACCAAAAACAGTTGGAGCTGGAAAACACCTGCGCTTGACCGCGCGCCGCTTTTGCAGTCTCCACTCGGGGCTCCGCCCCTCCTTCCGACTGCAAAAGCTTTTAACTAAACTCGTTACTTTTCTTTTTGCTTTTTTAGTCTCACATCATTGACAAAACTACAAGCGGTATTTTTGCCACATTGGAGCAGGAATGCATAAGCGAAGGAAATGCGGGCGAAACTATCCTTACTACCGAAATCAAGGAGGAGAGAGTATGACCGTAAAAAAAGCAGTTGCCGCCGCCGGAATCGTAACCGGCATTATGGTGACGGGAGCAGCCGCCGCTGCCGTGTACAATTCGCCCAAGGCGCGTGTCCGCCGCATGACCCGCCGTGCGGGACAGACGATGGACGCCGTCGGATCCATGCTGCAGAGCATGGCCGTAATGACGAAATAGGCAGAGGAAAAATCACCGCAGTGCGGACTTCCGCACTGCGGTGATTTTTTCGTCTTTGCTTTATCGTGGGACTCGCGGTGTCTGCGGCCGGAAAAACTGATAGAGGTTGCAGGGAATCATGCCGTTGAAGAGCTTTTTGATTTTATCGGCGCGCCGTCCGTAGAGCCGTTCAAAGCCCTCGTGCGAGGTGAGTACGTAGATCTGCCACGGCGCGAATGCGGAAAATTGCTTTCCCATGTCGCGGTAGAGGGCTTCGACCTCAGGCTCGGTCATCAGCCTCTCGCCGTAGGGCGGATTGCAGACGATGGTGCCGCGGCGGTCTGGCTTCTCGATCGTGCGTGCGTCGGCTTCGAAAATCTTCAGATAGGAGGATACACCCGCTCTGCGTGCATTCTCCCGTGTCAGGGTGATACAGGCGGGATCGAGGTCGGATGCCCATGCTTCAAAGTCGCAGTCCTCGTCGATGGCTGAAATTGCCTCGTCGCGTGCGTCGTCCCACAGGGCAGGCGGAACAAAGGGGTATGCCTCGGCGGCAAAGCTGCGTCCGAGACCGGGCGCGGTTTTGCTCATGAGCATGGCTGCTTCAATCGGAATGGTGCCCGAGCCGCACATGGGGGCCCAGAAAAGCACGTCGTTGCGCGGACGTGCGGTCATCACGAGTGCCGCGGCTAAGGTTTCGCGCAGGGGTGCGGCGTTGGCGGCAGGACGGTATCCGCGCTTGTGCAGCGCAATTCCCGAGGTGTCAATCATCAGCGCGGCGATATCCTTGAAAATGAAAAATTCAATCTGATATTTGACGCCGGTCTCCTCAAACCAGGATTTTCCGTATGCGGCACTGATCCGATCAACGACGGCTTTTTTGATGATGCTCTGGCAGTCGGGAACCGAATAGAGGGTTGAGCGGATCGCGTGCCCCTTGACCGGGAAGGCGTCCTCGCGGCCGATGAAGGATTCCCAGGGGAGGGCGGCAGTACCGTCAAAGAGCTCGGTAAAGGAGCGGGCGGGGAAGCGGGCGAGCAGGAGATAGACGCGCTCGGCGGTGCGCAGACCGATATTACAGCGCGGAATCGCATCGGGCCCGCCGCGGAAATACACGCGGCCGTCCATCGTCTCGGTGCGGGTATAGCCGAGCGCGTCAATTTCGGCACCGAGTAATTTCTCAAGACCAAACAAGCAGGTCGCAACGTAATCGTAGGTTGGCATGGATATTTCCTTTCGCTGTGTGTGCGGTGAGGGGAAGACACCGGGTATTTTCTCCATTATACCATATATTTCTCTCTTTCGCAAGGGTGGCGGCGAAAAAGCAGATCGGGCACCGCCCGGGGTGGCGGTGCCCGATCTGTGCGTTATTTGCTGTAGGGGGCGAGATCAAGCGAAATGAAAAATCCGCGATCGTGCGAACAAACGGGGCAAACGGCAGGGGCTTCCAGTGCGGTGTGAATATGGCCGCAGTTGAGGCAGACCCAGGCAGTCGGCGCCGCAGAGGAGAAGAGCTCGTCCTGCTCCATGCGCTCGGCCAGCATAGCAAAGCGATCACCGTGCGTTTTCTCAATCTCGGCAATGGCGCGGAAGGAATAGGCAATAGCAGGGAAGCCCTCTTCCTCGGCCTTGTCGGCGAAGGCGGGATATACAGGGGAGTGCTCTTCAAACTCATTGTGCTGTGCCATGCGCAGAAGCTCGGGGATCGAGGCGGTGATATCAATGGGGTAGGTGCCGTCGATGAGGACATTCTCTCCTGCGCAATTACGGAGATGCTGGTAGAAAATTTCCGCGTGCTCCTTTTCCTGGTTTGCCGTGTAGGTGAATACCGCTTCGATTACGTGCAGCTTCTGAGTGCGCGCCTGCTCTGCGGCGAAGGTATAGCGGTTGCGTGCCTGGCTCTCGCCCGCAAAGGCGCGCAGGAGGTTGAGCTTCGTTTCGCTTTGGGTGAAGTTGATCGGCATAAAATCATCCTTTCTTTTTCGTGGGATGAAGGTAGTTTGTACCGGAATGGGAAAAATATGCGAAAAAGTGATTTGCAATCAGGGATGGAGAGTGGGCCGTGCGCCGCGGGGCAGACGAAAAGAATATAAAATTCCGTTTGGTGCAGACTAAAGATATCTTTGGCAGGAAAGGAATGATTTTTTGCAAACACAGATTTATCCGCTTCGTGCGGCCTTGCTTGCGGCGGCGTCGGTGGTGGGGAAGAAGGAAAATGAAGGGCCGCTCGGCGGATGTTTTGATCTGCACGATACGGACGATCGCTTCGGACAGGACACGTGGGAGAAGGCTGAATCCGAAATGCAGCGGCGTGCTCTCTCGCTGGCGATCGATAAGAGCGGACTGTCGGTGGATGGGATCGATCTGCTTTTTGCGGGAGATTTGCTTAATCAGTGTATCGGCTCGGCCTACGGACTTCTTGAGTTCGGGATTCCTTATTTGGGGCTTTACGGGGCCTGCTCAACGGCGGCGGAGGGACTTCTTTTGTCGGGGGTGGCAGTCAGCGGAGGAAACGCGGTCTCTGCCGCGGCGGTGACCTCCTCCCACTTCTGCTCGGCCGAGCGGCAATATCGCTTTCCGATCGAGTACGGCGGTCAGCGTCCACCTACGGCACAATGGACGGTGACCGGGAGCGGGGCGTTTATCGTGACTGCACCCGAGCGCGCGCCCGAGGCCGCTGTGATGCTGGTCGAGGGAATGCCGGGACGGGCGGTGGAGAAGGGCATCACCGATGCCAACAATATGGGCGCGGCAATGGCCCCTGCCGCGATCGACACGCTGACGCGATATTTCGACGCAAGCGGCAAGTGTGCCGAGGACTTTGACCTGATCCTCACGGGCGATCTCGGCCGCGAGGGGAGCGCGATCCTGTGCGAGTTGATGGAAGCGCAGGGGACATCGCTTGGCGACCGACACGCCGATTGCGGAACGATGATCTATGATCTCGATCGCCAGGACGTGCACGCGGGTGGATCGGGATGCGGCTGCAGTGCGGTCGTACTGGCAGGCCATATCCTGCCGCGGATGCAAAGCGGTGAGCTGAAGGAAGTTCTTTTCCTCGGCACGGGGGCAATGATGAGCCCCGATGCCATCAAGCAGGGACAGGCGATTGCCGGCGTAGCGCATCTTCTGCACCTGCGCGCAATGCCGGGGAAGGGAGGAGAGAGAGAATGATGGATTACGTTTGGGCCTTTGTCGTGGGCGGCGCACTTTGTGTCATTGCACAGCTGCTCATTGATAAAACGAAGTTGACCCCGGCAAGGATTCTTGTGACTTACGTGGTGGTCGGCGTCATTCTCGGCGGCATCGGGATATACGAGCCGCTTGCCGAATTTGCCGGAAACGGCGCAACAACCCCACTGACCGGGTTTGGCTATCTGATCGCCAAAGGAGTGAAGGAAGCGATTGACGAAAAGGGACTCCTCGGCGCACTCACCGGCGGCCTTTCCGCCGCAGCCGGCGGCACCGCAGCGGCTCTGGTGTTCGGCTTTTTAGCGGCATTGATTTTCCGAGGAAAACCGAAGCGATAAAACAGTAAACTTCTGCCGCCGTACCGGGAAATTCCGCGCACCCCCTTGCAATTTTCTTTGTTTTGTGGTATACTGATACTCCAATCTCATGCGGAGGAGGTGCAGGCATGGCCGAGAAAGCAAAAAAGGGCGGTAAGATCATTGCCCAGAATAAAAAGGCGTTTCATGATTATTTCATTGACGAGCGCTATGAGGCCGGTATCGCACTCTTTGGTACCGAGGTTAAGAGCCTGCGCGCAGGTGCGGTGAATCTCAAGGATTCTTACTGCCATATTGAGGGCGGAGAGATTTTTGCCGTGGGTATGCATATCAGTCCTTACGAGCAGGGGAATATCTTTAACCGGGATCCGCTTCGCGATAAAAAGCTGCTCATGCATAAGCGCGAGATCATGAAGCTGCAGGGGCTTGTCTCCCGTGACGGATTCACGCTCGTGCCGCTGTCTCTCTATTTTTCCGGCTCTCACGTCAAGGTTGAGATCGGACTTTGCCGAGGCAAGAAGCTTTACGATAAGCGGGATGCCGATGCCAAGCGCCAGGCCGACCGCGATATCGAGCGCTATACCAAATCCCGCGATCGGGATTGACGGAGGATGACGATGCAATTTAATGAACTGCTCGACCACCGCAGAAGTACCCGCGCCTATACCGGTGAGCCGGTCACGCGGGAGGAGCTGGAGACGATGCTTGAAGCCGGTGTGCGTGCTCCAAACGCCTGTAACGCGCAGTGCTGGCATTTCTTCTGCACCATCGACCGAGAGATGATCGGCCGTCTCGTGCCCGAGGTTTATCGGGGCGAATGGCTGCGCGACGTCGGCTGTGCAATTATGATTTGTACCAACCCCACCTCGCTTGAGTCGCGCTTCGGCACGATTGCACGCGAGCGCTTCGCGGTACAGGATACCGCCGCCGCGGCGACGCAGATTCTGCAGTGCGCTACGACGCTGGGGCTTGCCGGCTGTTGGATGGGGGCGTTTGACCAGGCGAAGGCGCGCGAGTTTTTTGGCGTGCCGGCCGAAATGGAGCCGGTGATTCTGCTCGGAATCGGCCATGCGACAAACGAGTCGCCCGCCCGTCCGCGTAAAGCAATGGCCGAGGTTGTGACCATGCTCGGTGACTGCGGCGAAGCGAAAGTAAGCGCACCGACCGAAGCAAAGCCCTTTACCCTGCGCGGTACGACACTGCCGGGCGCAGAGTTCGAGGATTTGAATCTCAAGGGCGCGCGATTTGCGAACGTCAAGCTCGAGGCGGCGACCTTCAGCAATGCCAATATGAAGGGCACGACCTATGGCGGACTGACCATGCAGGGCGCACAGTTCGGCTGTGTGGATATGCAGGACACCGTGTTTGTCAACCCTGATCTCAGCCGTGCAAAATTTGAGAATTGCAGCTTCTGCGACGTTGAGCTGCAGGGCTGTGATATCCGCGGAATGAAAATTAACGGATATGACGTTGCCGCCCTGATTGAAGCGGCAGAGAAAAAACAGTAAAAAAATCCTACCGCCGCGTATGCGGCGGCGATATGGGGCCGCAATGGTTTCGACGGGGATTTTGCAATACAGTAAGCGGATAGCGCCGGGGTAAACGCTTTAAACTGCCCCAACTTAAAAAATAAACGACAACTCTAACGTTGCTCTGGCTGCCTAAGTGCAGCTGACGCTGCCACTGTGCAGCCCGTCCGCCGCAGGAGTATCGCGGCCTGCGCTCGGGCGTCAA
>JAZODX010000141.1:0-2429 GCA_045597265.1 Eubacteriales bacterium
GCATACATTCCGCGAAAGCTTTTTGAAAGATTTCTGATTTCAATAGCGTTCATTTTTTCTCCTTTATAAACGCAACACAAGCGAGCCGCCCGTGGCGCCTCGCTTAGGTTGTTTCTTCCTTATTTCTTTGCCGCGTTGTAACGGGCATTTGCTGCTTCGGTTCTTGCCTTCGCCTCTGCAGCTATCTCCGCGTTTTTCTCACGCATCTTTGCAGTTCTCTCCGCCGGGCTCATATGCGCGTCATCCCAAGACTTTTTTGCATCGGCCTTTGCTTTCTTAAACGTATTGCGTCCTCTGTTTTCCTCAAAGCTTGCTCTGGCTTCTGCTTTTGCCGCCTGAAACTCTGCTTTGTCTGCCTTGTGCTGTGCCTTAGCACTTTCCTTCATATCACCGAAAGCCTTCTTAAAAAATGTTTTGATTCCCATTGTTATCTTCTCCTTTATCGTGCTTTTTGATTTTGTGATTGTATTTTACTCTGCTTTTGTTTTTGAATGTTTTTTGAATTGTTTTTGTTTTGTTAATCTGCAAAAATTAATTTCTCATCAATTCTTCGGACAAACGAAGAATTTCGGGGGTAAGCTCTGCCTTGGTTTTACGGGCGATCCGTTTGTATACCGGATAGGCCGCTATCATAATTAGCGTGCCAATGATCATAAAGAATACCGAGAGCCAAGCTGCGCCCGCAAATACGTCAAGAAAGAAGCACATTCCGATACCGAACACGAGCGCGCCGATAATGCCAACGCTCAACCCTTCAATCATACCCGCGCCCTGTGCACGTACATCAAGCTTTTTCAGCCTGTCAAGCTTGCTTTGCTCACGAGGCATATATTTTTTTCTGATTTTCTCGACTTCCTTCTTTCTTGCCGCCGAATACGTGTAGTTAAACGTGATGTTTTCCATAATACTCCTGTTTCTCAGTTTTTTATTGTGAGGATATTATACAATGCCGATTTTTGCGTTTTGCTTCTGAAATGTTTACGAAATGTTATAAACACTCATTTTACAGCATCGGTGCAAAAATTCTGACTGCCGAGCGAACAAATCGAGTAAAGAGCCCTGTTTTCAGCATATCGAGCGTTACTTCTATGGATTTTTCCATAGTTTCCTCGATATCTTGTTTCAGATTCATAATTGACTCACACCGATACATCCACACGCCGTTTTCAAAATGATGAACAAGACTGCGATAATCAAGATTGATCGTGCCGATCATAGTATTCATGTAAAAAAGACAGGCTTTTCTGCCTATCCTCGTTACGTCTTTTGCATTTACAAAAGGAAAATGCCGTTCCAAATGCACTTTATCGCATTTGGAACGGCATCTTTTGATTCAAAAATTTAAGTTATGCGCGAGGCTTATTGAAGCAAAGCGTCTACTGCAGAACGGTATGCGGCAAGCTTTGCATCGGTTTCCTCGGCGTTTTTGCCGTTCAGCATATAATAGAACTTGACCTTCGGCTCGGTACCCGACGGACGAACGACGATAACGTCTCCGCCCTCCAGACCGTAATACAGCACGTTCGAGGCGGAAAGTCCGGTCGGCTCTACCCTACCCTCAGGCAGGTGTGTGATCGTCTGCGCGCGGTAATCCCCGATCAGAACGACGGGGCGGCCTGCGAATTCCTTCGGCGGATTTGCACGGAGCGAATCCAGAAGTGCGGCCATGCGCTCTGCGCCGTCAACACCCTGCATCGCAATTTCGGTGTTTCGCTCAGCATGGAAGCCGTAGCGGCGATGAAGCTCGGTCAGAGCATCATAGAGCGTCATGGAGCGTGCCTTGTAATATGCCGTCATCTCGCAGATCAGCATGGAGGCAAGTACGGCGTCTTTATCGCGGGCATAGGTTCCCTTGAGATAGCCGTAGCTTTCCTCAAAGCCGAAGAGGAAGCTTCCCCTTCCCTTCTCCTCGTGCTGCTTGATTACCTCGCCGATAAACTTGAAGCCGGTCAGAACATCGTGCATTACGACGCCGTTTGCGGCGCAAATCTTTGCCGCAAGCGAGGTGGTAACGATGCTCTTTACCGCATACGGCTCGGGAGGCATCGTGTTCGTTTCGCGGTATGCCGTAATGATATAATCTAGCAAAAGTGCGCCCATTGCGTTACCCGTAATGGTCACAAAGCTGCCGTCCGGTGTACGACTGACCACACCAACGCGGTCGGCATCGGGGTCGGTGGCAATTACCAGATCGCTCTTCTCACGCTCGGCAATCGCAATACCGAGCGTGAATGCCTCGGTATACTCGGGATTGGGCTTTGCAACCGTCGGGAATCTTCCGTCAGGCTCACTCTGCTCGGGGACGGGATAGAGATATTTGAGCCCCGCACGGCGCAGCACCTCGGGAACGAGACGCGTTCCTGCGCCGTGAAGCGGAGTATAGACGATTTTGAGGTCATCTGCAACGGCGGGAATAGCATCGGGGTTCA